>DAOUPR010000172.1 GCA_030626065.1 Clostridium sp.
CAAAAAGATTTATCAAGAAAGAAAAAAATGAGTAATAACAGAGATAAAGCTAGATTGAAGGTTGCCAAACTTCATGAAAAAATAACGAATCAAAGAAAAGATTTTTTACAAAAGTTATCTACTAAGCTAATTAGAGAAAACCAATCTGTAGCGATAGAAGACCTAAAAGTGAAGAAATTGATGAAAAATAGCAAGCTATCAAAGTCAATAAGTGAAGTATCATGGTTTGAGTTCAGAAGAATGTTAGAATATAAAGCTGAATGGTATGGAAGAACAATAGTAGTTGCACCTTCTAATTACGCAAGTAGCCAATTATGTTCTAATTGTGGTTATAAAAACAAAGAGGTAAAAGACTTAAAACTTAGAGAATGGATTTGTCCAAAATGTGGAACACATCATGATAGAGATATAAATGCAGGAATAAATCTACTGAAATTAGCTATATAATTTTGGTAATAATCAGAGGTCGGTGCGACCTTGTTAGCTTGGGTAAACTTGCTCTATTGGGAGTATTGACCAAGAAGCCACCACTTCAACAAAGTAAGTGGAGGGTAGTTCACCTGTACATAGGAGTGATAAAAATGAAAATGTCAAAAAAAAGAATAATTTATACTATTAGTGTAGCTTTTATAGTAGTTTTTACAACTACATTTGCTATTCTTATGACTTTAGAAAGGATGGATTATAGGAATTATCTTCAAGCGCAATATAGCAAAAATATGTATCAGCTCATCGATTCAGTGAATAATATTAAAGTTGATTTGAGTAAAGCGGCAATAGTAGGTTCAAGGGAACAAAGTATAGTTGTTTTCCAAGATATATTTAGGTATTCTTCCATAGCTAATGATAAAATTCATTCTATACCAGTATCTCAAGAAAGTATAGATGAAACAAGTAAGTTTCTATCGCAAATTGGAGATTTTTCATACAGTTTATCTAAGGTAGCTTCACAAGGATCTGATTTGAGTGAGGAAGATTATGAAAATATAGAAAGTTTGAAGAATGAGGCGGATTATTTGCTGATTCAATTAAATGAAGTTCAAGGTGACATTAATGAAGGTAAGGTTAAATGGGGAGAAATTAGAAAAAAAGCTTCAGTAGCTTTTGCTAAAGACAATAAAACATTAATTACAGATAAATTTAAATCTATACAAAAACAAGTAGCTCAATATCCAGCGTTGATTTATGATGGTCCTTTTTCTGATAATATTATGGAAATAGAACCTAAAATCCTTAGCTTAAAGGTTATAAGTGAAGAAGAAGGAAGAAAAATAATTGAAAGTTTTTATGGGAAAGATAAAATTTCAAGTATTGAAGAGATTGCTGGAGAAGGAGTGACTAGGATACCTGCATTTAGATATAATGTACACTTCAATGAAAGTGAAGAAGATAGTCATGCAACTATGGAAATAAGTAAAAATGGTGGAAAAATAGTATATCTATTGGATAATAGAACAGTAACTGACCCTAAAATTGAAGTAGATGAAGCAGTGAAGAAAGGCGAAGAATTATTAAAGAATGTTGGCTATAAAAATATGAAATCAATCTATGCATTAAAATATAACAATATAGCGGTAATTAGTTATGTTTATGAACAAGATGATATATCAATTTATCCTGATCAGATTAAAATTAAGATCGCCCTTGATGATGCTTCAGTAGTTGGAATTGAGTCAGAAAAATATTTAGTTTCACATGAAGAGAAAAGAGATATTTCTGAACCTAAAATTTCTAAAGAAGAAGCAGCAGAAAGAGTTGGGCAAAGGTTAGAAGTGAGTGAAGTGAGTTTAACACTTATTCCAACTGAAACTAATGAGGAAGTATTATGTTATGAATTTAGTGGAAGTTATAATGACGAAAATTTTGTGGTTTATATAAATGCAGAAACAGGATATGAACAAAGAATACTTCAAATACTAAACACACCTAATGGGCAACTAACTATATAGTAAAAACAATGCACAATGCACAATGTACAATGCACAATGAACAATTAAAGTGGATTTTATTCCCTTTGGTCAGAAAATCTTTAATCTAATAAAAGATTCTCTGAAGAATGAAGAGAATCATCATTAATTGTGCATTGTGCATTGATAATTGTGCATTGAAATAAAAGTGCATTGAAATAAAGTGGTGTAAAATTAAATGGAATATAGTATAATATACAGAGGCAATTTATGAAATTGCTTCTTTATTACTTTAGTATAAGGTAGGTTGATAGTATGAAAAGAAAGGTTGCTGTGTTATTTGGTGGGAAGTCAACTGAACATGAAGTGTCAAGAGTTTCTGCCTCTTCTGTATTGAAAAATATGAACAAGGAAAAGTATGAAATTTATCCGATAGGTATTACTAAAAGTGGAGAATGGTTTTTATATAATGGTAGCTACGATGATATTGCGAATGGTAATTGGACACAAGATGATAGTAATAAAATAGAAGATGGTTACGATATCTTATTTAAAAATAAGATAGATGTAGTACTTCCTATACTTCATGGGCTTTATGGAGAAGATGGTACTGTGCAAGGGTTATGTAAGCTACAAGGTATACCATGTGCAGGTCCGGGAGTTATGTCTTCAGCTGTATGTATGGACAAGGTTTATACAAAATATGTACTTCAGAACTTTGATATTAAACAAGCAGATTATGTTGTAGTACTTTCTTATGAATACAAGAAGAATAAAAAACAAATACTAGAAGTAATTGAAAATAAGCTAGGATACTCAGTTTTCATTAAACCGGCTAATAGTGGATCTTCAGTTGGTATAACAAAAGCTCATAATAGAGAAGAACTTGAAAATGGGCTTGAAGAGGCTATAAAATATGATAGAAAAGTGTTGGTTGAAGAAGCTATTGATGCAAGGGAAGTTGAAGTAGCAGTTTTAGGAAATAATAACCCTAAAGCTTCTGTACCAGGTGAAATTATACCAGCTAATGAATTTTATGATTTTGAAGCTAAGTACAAAAAATTAGAGTCCAAACTGTTGATACCGGCAAACTTAGATAAAAAAGGTTTAGAGAGTATTAAAGAATTATCTATTAAAATTTACAAATTAATGGATTGTGCTGGAATGGCAAGGGTAGATTTTTTAGTTGATAAAAATACAGGTGAATTCTATTTTAATGAATTAAATACTTTGCCTGGATTTACACAGATTAGTATGTATCCTAAGTTATGGGATGCTACAGGAAAAAAATACGAAGAATTAATTGACGATTTAATAGACTTAGCAATTGAACGAAATAATAATTAAACTACTGTAATTGGTTAAGAAAGGGGTTTGAAATGGCAAGAGCGTTGGCTTTAGTTTCTGGAGGGTTAGATAGTATACTTGCAGCTAAACTAATAAAAGAACAAGGAATTGATGTAATAGGTATTTGTTTTAAATCATACTTTTTTGGAGAAGAGAATGCTAAAAGAATGACAAAGCAGATTGGTATACCTTTAGAAGTGGTTGATTTTGCAGATGAACATTTAGAAATGGTTAAAAATCCGAAGCATGGCTACGGAAAAAATATGAATCCATGTATTGATTGTCATGCAATGATGATGAGATATGCAGGTGAATTGCTTAAAAAATTTGATGCTGATTTTATTATCAGTTGAGAAGTATTGAATCAAAGGCCTATGTCGCAAAATAAATCCAGTTTAAATATAGTAAAAAAAGAATCTGGTTTTGAAGATATAATACTAAGGCCTTTATGTGCTAAGGTGCTCCAGCCAACTCAGATGGAGTTAAGTGGAATGGTTGATAGAGAAAGATTGCTTGGTTTATCAGGTAGAAGTAGAAAGCCGCAAATGGAATTAGCAGATAAATGGAATATAAAAGATTATCCTTCTCCAGCTGGTGGTTGCAAAATCACAGAACCTAATTATTCAGTTAGATTGAAAGACCTACTAAATAGTAATGAGAATCCTGATGAAAGGGAATTGTATTTGTTGAGAATAGGTAGACACTTTAGATGTTCAAAAACATCAAAGATTATTTCAACAAGAACAGCTGATGAGGCTGATGCAATAAAGAAATTTTTAACAGAAGAAGATACTGTTTTTTTAGTAAAAGATTACAAAGGGTCATTGGTTGCAATTGTTGGAGATAAGAGTGAAGAAGATATTGAACTTGCGGCTAAAATAGCTGTTAGATATTCTAAAGGTAAAGACCTTGATGAGGTTCAAGTAATGTATGGAAATTACTCTAAGGCTTTTGAGAAAGAAATTATTGTTGATAGAATTTCTGATGAAGAGTTAAATGGATTTATGATAAAATAGTGAAATAAAGTTTCGTAGTTGAAATTTTATAAATTGAAAGATAGGAAAGGTTTAGATAATTATATGAAGAAAAAAGCATTGATAAAGGTATTGAGTAGTCAAATAGGTAATGAAGATGATTCTATAGAAATTGTGACTCAAGGTAGTTTTTATAAGAAAGAGAATTATTATTATGCAGTATACGAGGAAACAGAACTTTCTGGTATGGATGGAACTACCACAACAATGAAATTTAATGGGGAAGAATTTAACCTTATTAGAATGGGTACAACAAATACAAAGATGAAATTTAAGAATGAAGATGAAAATATATCAATGTACAGTACACCTTATGGAACTTTAGAATTATTAATATCTACTAATGAATTAGATATATTAGTAGATGATGAAGGTGGAGATATTTTTATCGATTATAATTTGTCAGTAGAAGGGCAAAAGACAAATAATACACAGTTAAAAGTTAATATTAAATCACAAAATTAAAAGCATAAGTGCTTAGGCGCTTATGCTTTTTCGATGTATATAAATTTAATTATTTATCTTAAAAAAATATTTAAAAAAGTGTGGAATTAAAAATAGATATATGTTATTATAGGTAATATGTTTTAAAGCACGTATTAATCCCATTTTATAAGGGTAATTTTTATTATAATAACTAATTAGTAAGTTGTCAAGAGTTTATATAAAAAAAAGGAGGAAAAATTTTGAGAAAAAATAATACAAAATTTGTTTTTATTACTGGTGGAGTTGTATCTTCCCTTGGGAAAGGCATAACAGCTGCTTCTCTTGGAAGATTACTTAAAAATAGAGGTTTTAAAGTTTCAATACAGAAGTTTGACCCGTATTTAAATGTAGACCCTGGTACTATGAGTCCATATCAGCATGGCGAAGTATTTGTTACTGATGATGGTGCGGAAACAGATTTGGATTTAGGTCACTATGAAAGATTTATTGATGAGAATTTAAGTCAAAATAGTAATGTAACTACTGGAAGAGTTTATTGGTCTGTATTATCAAAAGAGAGAAGAGGAGACTACTTAGGTGGTACAGTGCAGGTTATTCCTCATATAACAAATGAATTGAAAGAAAGAGTATACAGAGTATCTAAAGAAAAAGATGTTGATGTAGTAATCACAGAAATTGGAGGTACTACAGGAGATATTGAATCATTACCTTTCTTAGAAGCTATTAGACAAATTAAGTATGAAGTAGGAAGAGAAAATGTGTGCTTTATGCATGTTACTTTAGTGCCATATTTAAAAAAGGCTGGAGAATTAAAAACAAAACCTACTCAACATTCTGTTAAAGAATTAAGAGGAATAGGAATTCAACCAGATGTTATCATATGTAGAAGTGAGAAAGCTTTATCAAGAGATATTAAAAAGAAAATCGGTCTTTTTTGTAATGTAGATGAAGAAGCAGTTATCCAAAATCTTGATGCAGATGTATTATATGATGTGCCTTTAATGTTGCATGAAGAAGGACTAGATACTGTTGTTTGTAAGAAACTTAATTTAGAAGACACGGTTATTGATAATTCAGAATGGCAAGCTTTAACTGATAAGGTAAAAGGGCTTGGAAATAATGTTACTATAGCTTTAGTTGGTAAATATGTTGAACTTCATGATGCTTATCTTTCAGTAGTTGAAGCATTAAAACATGGTGGTTTTGCCAATGATTCTAATGTTGAAATTAAATGGGTTAATGCAGAGCAGGTTAATAAAGAAAATTGCGCTGAAATGTTAGCAGATGTTGATGGAATTCTTGTACCTGGAGGATTTGGTGACAGAGGTATAGAAGGTAAGATATATGCTGTTCAGTACAGTAGAGAAAACAAAATTCCTTTCTTTGGAATATGTCTAGGAATGCAATGCTCAGTAATTGAATATGCAAGAGATGTACTGCATTTTGCAGGAGCAAATAGTTCGGAAATTAATGCAGAAACAGAATACCCTGTTATTGATTTAATGCCAGATCAAATAGATATTGATGAAAAAGGCGGAACTATGAGACTGGGCGTGTACCCTTGTAAATTAAAAGAAGGTTCTAATGCACATAAGGCATATGGCGAAGCTATAATATATGAAAGACATAGACATAGATATGAATATAATAATGAATATAGAAAAGATTTGGTGGAGAAAGGTTTGGATATTACAGGAGTAAGTCCTGATGATAGATTAGTTGAAATTGTAGAAGTTCAAGATCATCCTTGGTTTGTTGCTACTCAATTCCATCCAGAATTCAAATCAAGACCGACTAGACCACATCCATTATTTAAAGATTTCATTAAAGCAGCTTATGAAAATAAGGAAAGATAAATACAAGAAAGAAGATTTGCTATTCAAATCTTCTTTTTTTATAGTATAGGAAAGTATATTTTTTCTTTCCTATACTATAAAAAAATGAAGGGGTGCAGGGGAATAAACTGTACCCTATAGAGTAGACAATAAAAAAAAGGCTACCCAACATGATATTTTTATGTATAATAGAAAAAAGGATGAAGGGGTGAATGGCTTATGAATAGAAGAAAATTTACAGCAAAAGAAA
>DAOUPR010000160.1 GCA_030626065.1 Clostridium sp.
AATAATGTATAGAAGCATCAACATCGCTACCTCTTATAGACTTTTGAAAAGCACTTAAAGTATCAAAATGATTATCACCATTTTTATCATAATTAATTTTTTTCGTTCCAGAAGCATTTTTTATTGTGTCTAATGTAATATAAATTTTGTTTTCCACTTGCTGCGCTGTATAAACAGAAAGCTCGAGTACATTTAATGCTTTTCTTAAATCTCCATTACAAATATCAGCTATAAACTCAAGTTCCTCTTTTTCAATTACAATTTCTATTTCTCTAAATTCATCCTCTAAAATTTCAATTCCTCTTTTAAGAGCATCTACAATATCTTCTTTCATAAGTTCTTTAAATTCAAATATAGTAGACCTACTTAGTATAGCATTATAGACATAAAAAAAAGGATTTTCAGTAGTACTAGCTATTAAGGTTATTCTACCATCTTCTATAAATTCCAGCAGTGATTGTTGCTGTTTTTTATTAAAATTTTGAATTTCATCAAGATATAAAAGAATACCATTTAAATTTATTAATGTATCTAATTCATTAATTATATCTTTTACATCTTTTAAAGAAGCATTTGTTGCATTTAATTTATAAAATCTCTTATTTGAAGCTTTTGCTAAAATATTCGCTAAAGTAGTTTTGCCTGTTCCTGGAGGCCCATAAAATATCATATTAGGCATTTTTTTAGAATCAATTATCTTGTTTATTATTTTACTCTCTCCAATAAGATGTTTTTGACCTACCATATCATTTATATTTTTAGGTCTAATTTTATCTGCTAATGGCTGCATTCTGCTCATTCTCCTCTATGAAAAAACAGCAGTTTTTAAACTGCTGTTTCTCTATATAATATTTAAATTATTTGGATTAAAATCAATACATAAAATATAGTTTTCATCATTAGGAGTAGAGAAAACCTGTGAAACAGTAATACATAAATTCCCTGTAGCTAATGATATATAAGGCTCTGTAATATATTTTTCAAGCGCCATATTCTCTAAGAAATAATAATATTTTTTAAGTGAATGGTTTGTATTTTTTTCTGCTGGTTGAAATATTAAAGCCTTTTGTGATAAAACATCCTTATATTTAGTTAACGTATCAGTAACTTGTATTCCGTTTTTATTCAATACATAAATACACTCAAAGTCATTATTTTCTAATATGACCTGTGAAAGTAATTTATTAAACTCGTCTTTTTTTAGTGCAGAAAGTTGATTTTTAATGTTTGTAATTACCTTTTCATATCTTTGATGATTTATTCTTTCAAAATTTATTTTATCTTTCATATATTTCTTATAATTATCAGCTACTTCTTCTATCGATTGTTTTACATTACCAGTAGCTTTCTCATCAATCTCATCAAATTTACCAAAACAATCCCCTTCAAGCATATCAGCACCTAAATCCATAATAGTTAATGCCGCTTGAGTAGAATTAATACCATCAGCAATTACTAATGCTCCAATATTTTTACTAAGATTCACTAGTGACTTAAATACCTCTTGCTTATAATAATCTTCTTCTATACTTTCAGTAATATTTTTACTTATAATTATTATATCAGGTTCGAAAAAAGAAATTTTATCAAGATTTGCAAACCCAGATCCAATATCACTCAAAGCAATCAAAAATCCAATACTTCTATACTTTATTATAAAATCTTTCAAATCTTCAGTATTATTAAAACCATTTCCTTTTATATTAAGAACAACATTCTGAGGTTTTAAATTGTATTTTTCAATTAAATCCAATATTATTCCAGAACCTAAAAAATGAGAAATAATTCCTAAATTAACATCTAAAAACAATAACTTATTTTCTGTATTCTTAATTTCATCTGAGAATATGTAGACTGATTTTTCTCTATACATTCTATCGATATTAATTAGGTCTTCTTTATTAGATAATAACCCCATTGTTTCTTCTACAGAAAAATATTCTCCATTTGTAGCAATACCAGAATTAATAGTTTCATAACCGATTATTTTCTTATTAATTACAGAAATAATTGGTTTTATATATACATTTATGTTTTTTTCATTAATCTCATTAATTTTCAACATCCTCTTCCCCACGATTAACACCTACCCATATAAGATTGTATAACAATTTTATTTTACATTTAATAAAACTTTATTTCAAGTATTTATAATAATATTTAAAATTATCTACTAAATTATTTGACAATACTTTTAATTATGAATATACTATCATTATATTTTGATTATCAAAATATTTGAGTTTCAAACAATTTTAAAGGAGTGAAATCTATGAAATTACCTGAATTAAAGATAGGCAACCTAGTTGCTAAAATACCAATTATACAAGGCGGAATGGGAATTGGTATCTCCAAGTCCAATTTAGCTTCTGCTGTAGCAAATGAAGGTGGTATTGGAATCATATCTAGTGTACAGCTTGGTTATCTTGAAAATGATTTTGAATTCAATCCACACCAAGCAAATAAAAGAGCATTAATAAACGAAATAAAAAAAGCTAGAAAACTAAGTCCAAACGGAATTTTAGGTATAAATATGTTAGTAGCTGCAAAGAATTACGATGAAATTATAAAAACTGCAGTATCTGAAAAAATTGATATAATTATTTCTGGAGCAGGTTTACCAACAGATTTACCTAAATTTGTTAAAGGGACAAATACTAAATGCATTCCTATAGTTTCCTCCGGTAAAGCAGCTCATATAATATCAAAGTTATGGATTAAAAAATATAATTATATACCCGATGCTTTTATAGTAGAAGGTCCTAAAGCAGGTGGCCACTTAGGTTTTTCAATGAAAGAAATGCTTAATTCTACATATAAAGGTTTAGCAGAATCCTTAAAAGAAGTCTTAGAAGTAAAAAACAAACTCCAAACAGAATATAAGAAATCTATACCAGTAATAGTTGCTGGCGGTATCGATAGTGGAAAACAAATATCCGAATTTATAAAAGCTGGAGCTTCGGGAGTTCAAATTGCATCGCCATTTGTAACAACAAAAGAATGTGATGCTCATAATAATTTTAAAAAAGCTTATTTAGAGGCAAAAGAAGAAGATATTGTAATAATTCAATCTCCTGTAGGTTTACCTGGGCGAGCAATAAACAATTCTTTTATTAAAAAAATAACTAGCGATAAAATAAAAGTCACTAAATGCTTTAATTGTATAAAAAAATGCAAACCTGATGAAACTAGATTTTGTATAACTAGAGCTCTTATCAATGCAGTAACCGGTGATATTGAAAATGGACTGATTTTTGCAGGAGCAAACACTTTTAAGTTAAATAAAATAGTAACTGTTAAAGAATTGATTAATAATCTAATAGACGAAGCTGAAAATATTTATTAAAAAACCACACAAAATTGTGCGGTTTTTTCTTTTTATTTCCATCTATATATTTAATGTTATAGGCAATAATATTAGTGAAAATAAATTAAATGGAGGTAAACTTATTATGAATCAAGGAACAAAACAAATACACGAAAACAATTTAAAAGTTATCAAAGATCAAATTGGATATGAAACTTTACTTTCAAAAAAATATAGTGAAAGTGCCCAATTTTGCACCGATGCTGAATTGAAAAATTTATGTAATGAAGCTTGTGATACACACAAACAAAATTTTACAGAATTAAAAGCTTACTTAGATTCACATCAATAAAACAGAGGAGGAATTGTTATGAAAGAAAAAGATTTAATGCAAGATTTATTAACTACAGAAAAACAAGTAATTTCAGCTTACAGTACAGGTATTACCGAAACATCTTGTCCAAATTTAAGAAATACCCTTGTTAATAACTTTGAAAAAGCTCAAGATTGTCAATATAAAATTTTTGATGCTATGAGTAAGAAAGGTTGGTATCCAGTAAAAGATGCAACTGACCAAGAAGTTCAAGAAGCTAAAACACAAGCAAATCAAATGATGAGTGAAATATAAAAGAGAAGTCACCCTTCTCTTTTTTAGAGCTTCTTGCCTGAATCCCTCATTAAAATTAACTTACTAGGATATGGATGAAATATCGACTGAGTTGCTAACTCTTTAATATCAAATCTAATAACCAATTCTTCTAATAACGATAAAGGATTACTAAAAGGCACTTGATTATTTTTAAACTCATTTACCTTTTCAATTATAAAATTATATTCATCTTTATTTATTTTATCGGAAAAAATTTGCAATAACTCTATTAAAGTATTTTCTTTTGAACCTATTCTAGCATTCTTATTAAAGATCTGATTAGTAATCTTTGTATATTCATTAAAAATATGATACTCTCGATTCTTAATATCTGAATCTTCAATACTACTAATAATTTTATCTAAAACTCTTGTTTTATTTTTGTTATACATTGAAAATAAATATTTGTTTTTCTTATGAAAATGTATTAATAATTTAATATCTGAATTTTGACAAATATTATTGAATTCATAAAAAATAAAAAGTTTAGTCAAAAATAAATTTCTTATATTAAAATCTTTTAATCTACAATCATCTTCTATAGGAATTCCATTGAAAGCATCTATTACTTTTTCTGAAAACATTCCTGCCCCTTTGTTGGAAGATGCTCCTTTCACTTCACTATTATATAATTTAGCATCTCTAACTCCGCAAGTTGGTGATTTGGCTTTGAAGATACAACCATCTAAACTATGAATATTTTGAATGTATTTACAGGAAAAGTTATTTATGAGCAAAGTTTTATCCTCGCTACTTTTACTGCTAATTAATCTTTTATTTTCTCCTATTTCAATTATTCTTAACGCTTCTCTTGGTGTACCTAAACCCATTGCAACTTCAGGGCAAACAGGTATATATTCAACATATTCACTTAATAATTCAATAAATTCATCTTTAATTTCAGTTCCATCATATCTACAATTCTCAAATCCTAAACATTTACTTATCAAAATTTTGGGTTTCATTAATGCATCCTCTCTATCCATTAAGAATATTAATTAGATTTTAGATTATAATATTAATGAGTGATAAAAGAGAGGAGAAATAAATCATGAAAAAACTGAAAGAACCCAAAAATAATAAAAAAGAAGATAACAAGTTTAAAAAAGTAAATAAAAAACATGGTCATAAAGAAAGTTCAAGGGCAGTATTTAATCCTAAAGAGCACGAGGATATTTAGGCATTGAATCAATAAAATATTGAAATATTTCTTTATCTATAGGCTTAATCTTGTTAATTAATTGGCTTATTTTATTATTTAAAACCACCGATTCTTCACAATATTTTTTTGACAACAAATTTATTAATGATTCTATTTGCAATTTGAAAATATCAACTTCTTCTATCTCAAAATATAGATCAAAATACTTTTCAATAAAAGTGATCAAATACAAACAAATTATTTGATCACTTTTTGTTTGTTTATTCAAAAATTTTAATTTAAATTGACTATAAACCAATCCATTATTGTTCTTATATTTCACAAATAATTCGTTTACTTCTTTTTCAACACCATTAATATCGCTTACATTCTTAATTTTATCATCAAAATAAAATTTTACACTTTCATAATTGTCATACAAATATATTATTTCATTTACCAGTTGAAGCTGATTTTTTTCTATTAAGTAATGTATTAACCCCTTATCCATATCAGTATACCCCTTTAGTTTTATACATTAATTATACATCACTATCCAGTAAATTACCAATAAATGTTATTATTTATTACCACCCAATGAACATTTGCGTCCAATACTTTCGTCCTGATTGATCAATAGCTAATCCTACTCCTATTTGAGAGAATTTAGAATTAAGTATATTACTTCTATGTCCTTGTGAATTCATCCATCCATTCATTACTTCTTGTGCACTATTCTGTCCATATGCGATATTTTCACCTGCTGTTCTATAATTAATACCAAAGTCCTTAATCATTTTAAATGGATCGCCAAAAGTAGGAGACGTGTGTGAAAAATAATTATTGTTTATCATATCTTGAGATTTATATCTAGCCACTCTTGATAGTTGCCAATTTGATTTCAAAGGTGCCAACCCTTGTTTTGATCGCTCAACATTAACAAGTCTAACTACCTCATTCTCAAAGCTCTTAATTTGCGACATATCTGGTACTTTTACTAATTGTCCAGGATATATTAAATCTGGATTTGATATTTGAGGATTTATTTGTAATATTTCTGAACATCCAATTTGATATTTAACGCATATTTTCCATAAAGAATCTCCCGCTTTTACTTTATAGTTAACAAATGGAGTAGTAGCAGCAAAAATCGTTGCTGTATTACAAAGCATAAAAATTAAAATTAAAGTAACTGATGTTAAAAATTTTCTTAAAGTTTTCATAAAATCTTTCCCTTCTTTTTTTCATATGTTTTTTATTCTACTTCTATTATTTCCTATTTCACAATAATTATTTCCGTAATAGACAAAATAAAAAAAGCCTTATTAGGCTTCTTTTATTTTTAATCGCTTATTTTATTTTGGACTTCACTCTTTTTTTCCACTTCATCAATTTCTTTCTTAACTACTGCATTCCAATCAACATATATTTTAAATAAACTAACTACATCTTGCTGATTATATAATAAGATTCTATCTTTTTTTTCTTTTGGCATCCTATTCATATAATCGCTATCTTTCATTACTTTACAAAATGTTTTTGCTAAGTTAGATCCACTTATTATATTAGTCTCTTCTCTATCAACCCCAAATTTTTTTTCCAGATTTTTTAATCCAATATTTTTGCCAGTAATTTTTTCATATTCTCGTTGAAGGTCAACCTTTTCATAAAAATCATCAATTTTATAATCTATATTATTTTTATTAAATAAATAATTAATAACCGTAAAATCATTATTCCCTGAAAAAGTTACAATATATTTTTTATTATATTCATTATGCATTTTACAAAAGTATTCTCTTGCTTTGTTTAAAACATCCATTATTTCTTTTTTATTCTCTAACATATATTGTGTTACATTAATTTCGTTCTTATCGTAATCATAATAACAACAGCCAAACACTCCTATACATATAGGAACACGATACACATAATGCTCCAAATCAAAAAAAATTGCATCTTTAAATATTTCTTTGTTCCCATTGATATCCAAAGCATACTTCTTATCGTATTCATCAACATCTACTTTCATTTCTCTAATTATCATTTTTCCACTCTTTCTAGTATTTTACACAAATATTAATATCATAT
>DAOUPR010000072.1 GCA_030626065.1 Clostridium sp.
GTCCTATCAACAAACTAGTATAGATAGGTAATCTCCACTTTATTATTACAAAATTAAAAAGTGAAAAGCCAAAAACTATTCCTGGTACAATAATTGAAGAAAAGAATATATTTTTTATAATTGCTTTTCCCTTAAAATCAAATCTACTCATAGCATACGCAGCTGGAATTCCTATAAATAAAGCTATTAGTGTAGCAAATACAGCAATTTGAATACTAATTTTAAATGTACTCATAAACATATCTGATGTGAAAATATTAGAGAACCACCTAACACTAAGTTCCTTCGGTGGAAATGTTATAACTTCCTCTGCTCCAAAAGCTGTCATTATTATAATCACAATAGGGGCAAATAAGAAAAGATACACTAAAGCAGTAAATCCTACTAACCACTTATTCTGTTTCAAGTTAAACTCCCCTTTCATTTAATTTACTAGCTAATTTATTTATAACAAAAATAACTGTTAACGTAGTGATTATCATTATAGTAGCCACAACAGAAGCCCCTGTCCAATCCCCTAGTGTCATAGCTCTTTGATAAACAAGGGTAGATAACACCATATTTGTATTTCCTCCCAAAAGTTGGGGAGTTGTGTAGGCAGTAAAAGCCCCAGTAAAAACAAGAACACTTCCAACTATAAGACCTGGAACACTAAGTGGCAGAACTACCTTTATAAAGGCAGTAATTCTATTAGCACCTAAGCTTTCAGCAGCTTCCATTAAATCATCTTCAATGTTCTCCATAACTCCAACTAAAGACACAACCATCAACGGTAAAAACAAATAAACAGTACCTATTATAATTGCAAATTCTGTATAAAGAAGTTTTAATGGCTTATCTATAATATTTAAAAACATAAATAAATTATTAAAAACTCCATTTTTCCCTAATATAGTCATCCATGCAAAAGAACGAACAACTGAATTTGTTAATAAAGGAAAAACAGTACAAGCAATAAGTATTCCTCTAATACTTTTTTTGGTTCTAGATATAAAGTAAGCTACAGGCATTCCTAGTATCATGGAAATAACTGCAGTAATTAACGCAATTTTAACTGTCCTATTATATATTTTTAAATAGTATCCATCCTTAAAAAAAGCTACATATCTCTCAATAGTAAAAGTTGATTCACCTATAAATGTAGACCCTATTGTATAAATTAAAGGAATGAATAAAAATAAGATAATTAAAGTTAATCCAGGCACTAATAAAGTATAAAACCATTTCTTTTCCATAACCTTCTCCTTCTAAATATTATTTACTACTTATAACTTCACCTGTAGAATCACGCTCAATAAGTTTAGTAAATAAAGATACGCTCTCATATTCCATTTCATGATTTGAAATAGATTTTATTATTGATTCTAAGGCTAGCTGACTCATTCTAGAAAGTGGATATGCCACAGTAGTAAGCTTTGGTGTAATCGATGAAGCTAATTCTATGTCATCAAATCCAACAATTGAAATATCTTCAGGTATTTTATAGCCTTTAAAATTCAAATAATTGATTGCCCCTATAGCCATCAAATCATTAGCTGCAATTATGCCTGTGATGTTTGGACTTGAATTTATCAATGCTTTTGTACAGTTATATCCAGATTCAATACTGAAATCGCCATGTTGAACAATATCTTCATCATAATCTATCTGATATTTCTCTAAAGTTCTCATGTAACCTTTATGACGATTAATGGAGATCTGCATATTCTCTTTTCCTCCAATAAAAGCGATTCTTTTATGACCCAACTCAATCAAATGCTCCGTTGCTAAAAATGCAGCATGATCATTATTAACTGAAATTGATTCCATATGAATATTTCTAAGTTCACGGTCTAAAACGACAATTGGAATATTGCTATTTTTCGCTTTACTTATAACATCTTCTAATCTAAATGAAGAAGTATATATTATTCCATCTATACCCGTCCCAATAAGATTTAGAAGAAAATCTCCACCATCATTCTTCAAACCACTTACATTTATCAATAAAATATTATACTTCAAAGTATTAGCTACCTTGCTAATCTCTTTAGTTAATTTTGCAAAGAATGGATTTTCAATATCCGGTACAATCAAAGCTATTGTTCGTGTTTTATTCTTTGCTCCATCTCTTTGGAGTGGTTTATAATCAAGTTCTTTAATTGCTTTTAAAACCCTAGTTTTCATTTCATCACTTACATGTCCAGATTCATTAATTACTCTAGACACAGTAGCAGTTGATGTATTGGCTAGTTCAGCCACTTCTTTTATGTTATGCATATCATCACCTCAATTTTATTCATGTAATTATTTTCACGATTATATGTAACGTGTTACATATAACGCAAAAATAATTGACATACCTGAATATGTCACGAATATTTTTAGCTAAAACAACTTTAATGTTCACTTGTAGTATATCATGCGTAGTCCTAGCAGTCAATGAATAAAATAGAATCCAAATACAACAACAATGATTTTTTGTTCATTCTCTTATTAAAGAGTACACTATTGATTTTTCTAAATCTAAAATGGTGTTTTCTAAATCTAAAATGGTGTTTTCTCTAATTCATTAATATAATTAAAAGCTCATCTACTTTAAATACACAATTAGTTTTAGAAACTTCTGATAAAGTTTCTATGTTTTCTTCTAAGTGTTCAATATCTTTAGAATACATATGCATTATGTCTACTGCATCTTCATCTCCAAACTCACCATTTTCTATCCATCTTAATACAAATAATTCCTTAATTATTAAGTAACTAACTACTGCTATCTTCACTTTTGCAACTACATCGTAATCAAAAACAGCCTTCATAAAGTATCTAAATACAAAGTAAACTAATAGATTCTCAAACTTGTACATCTTATCTTCATAATATTTATTAAAATATTTATGTTTAGCTAAATAAATTTCTTCTTCATTATCACTTTGCCAAAAATAGCCTAGTACATCATCTAATCCCAATGGGTCATTAGGATTTATATGTTTTAATTCCTTAAATACTTTGAAAAATTCCTGCATATTATGGTATTTAACCTTTTCTTTACCTTTATACTTATGTAAACTATTAATAGCTTCATTTAAAAAGTTATTATCTAGGTATTTTTCTTTAACATCTTTTATACCCTGAATATTATTTTTATCAATTTTTTGTTGAATTTCACTTGCAAATTTAAGAACTACAGAAATTCTATCCTCTAAATTAATCTCTCGATTTTGAAGAATATCAATAATTACTTTTCTACACCCCAAAATATTTATAAAAAGCATAGCGTCAATATCATTATAGGAAGTAATTTCCTCGTGATTTTCGCTGAGCTCAAATTCTGTTTTTTTATTGTCTCTTAATATTAATCTTGCAGCTTCTGGACATGATAGAGATAAGCCTACCTCACGTAAACCTCCAAACTCCTCCGTATATCTTGGATACTGCTTGCATGTATAGCAAAGACTATCTTCTCCAATTTCACTATATATGTCACATAATTTATTCTCATTTAAAAACGGACAGTTATTGCCCTTTAATTTAAATATATTTTCTCCATCTTTGTGTACTATCTCACTTTTCAATATTTTTCCAAAGTCTGATTCTACCTTTTGATAATGGTTATAGGTTTCATCATCAATTACAACTTCCCATCCTGCACAACAAGTATCTTCGCATTCTGAAGCTATACATTTAAAGTCTTTAAAATAATCTGGTACTCGTATTTTCATCTTTTGCCTCACATTATATGTATTATTTTTCTGTTTTTTGAAACGCTATTCTTTCATCACCGTTTTCAATGTATATAATTCCGCAATATTCATAGCCATTTTTTTTTAGTAAATTCTGCATAGGTAAATTGTCTTTATGTGTATCTATTCTTATATTACCAATTTGTTCAAAACACCATTTAAGACAAAATGTAGCTACACCTTTTTTCCTATTGCAAGAGGCTATTCTATGAATTACTCCATAAGACTCATGGTTTAACCATTTCCCCTGATAAACCTGTTTATAAGTAGGGTCGTCTCCAATTTTGTACATAAAAGTCCCTACAATATCATTGTCATCTACGCAAACAAAACTATTATTTTTAACAATATCATTTTCAATTAATGATGCTGAAGGGTAATCTTTATTCCATTGATTCGGATTACCGTTTACTACCATAAACTCCCTTGCTTTTTCATATAAATCCAAGATTTTCTCTAAATCACTTTCTAAAGTTCTTCGAATTTGCATTTAAGATATCTCCTTTCTTTAAAGTTCCTCTTCTATTATTAATAAAACTTAACAATCTCTTCAATAGACTTTCTCATTATATCCGACAATTCGTAAGAAGGTTCTCCTTTGCCTACTGCTAAAATCTTCATGCCACTCATCGCTGATTTTCTACTTATAGAAAGATTATTCCACTTTTTCAGCTTCTTCTTACTTCACTTTCTTGCCTTAATTTTTTAGATTTTTTTGACATAGCCCTCCCCCTTTTATAACTGTATTTTTTAAACTATAATTATACACTCTTGGGGTAAGCTTTTAAACTTCATCTTTATTGTACTTATTTAATACCTGTATTTCAATATTTATTTGTGTTTCTTTATCTTACCACTGGCAATTTAGATGGTCTTTGAAATCTTTCCTTGACTTTTAATGTATTTAAATTTTACCCGTAATATAAAAGTTTCACTGTTTTAATAATCACTCTAATGACAATAAAAGTTTCACTGTTTTAATAATCACTCTAATGACAATAAAATTTTCATTAGAGTGATTCCATTTTTCACAATAAGCTCAAAAAATATGGTATAATTTTATGTGGAATTGTCACATTTTCAAACTATTAGTCGTATATTTACAAATTAATCCAAAAATTTCAAAAAACATTTATAAGGGGGTAAAAGAAATGAAATGGTATAATAATTTGAGACTTCGCGCAAAAATAATTGGTAGTTTTTTAATAGTTACTCTTATTGGTTTTACAATAGGTGTTATTGGTGTTCTTCAAATAAATAATCTAAGCAAACAAGTAGATGAAATAGGTATTATAAGATTGCAAAGCATAGAGAATCTATTAGCAATCCAGCAAGCTCAATCGGACATAGTATCTGTTGAAAGAACCTTATCTATGGTTGCATTATCTGATGAAAATATAGAAGATTTAGATAACAAAATTGAAAATGCGTTACAAAAAACTGATGAAGCGTGGCAAAACTTCGAATCATTACCTAAAACAGCAGAAGAAAAAGTTGAATGGGATACATTTACAACTCAGTGGAATCAGTGGAAAACACATATTGATGAATATCTAGATTTAGCTGATGAACTTCATAGTCTTCCTCTAAATAGCTTTGATGAAGTCAAAACGCTATCAGCGCAAATGACAGAAATGACATTAGTTCGTAATGCTGAATCTTTTGAAGCCACAGAAGCTACTTTAAATAAACTAATTGACATTAACTATCAACTTAGTGACCAAGTAGTTACATCTGCAAATAACTCAAACTCAGAATCAAAGCGATCTCTTATGATTATAATGTTTATTAGCTTCCTTGTTTCTATTTCAATTGGACTCCTAATGTCAAAAAAATCTATCAAAGATATAAGATATATGATAAGAGCTGCAAATGAAATAGCAGATGGGAACCTCGACATTGATCTTACATTTGAGTCAAAGGATGAATTTGGAGAATTGGCAGATGCCCTTAAAACAATGACAGATAACACAAATAAAGTGCTGACCAACATTAGTTCATCCTCTGAGCAAGTAGCTACAGGCTCTAAGCAAGTTTCTGACTCAAGCACTAATCTATCTCAAGGTGCTACGGAGCAAGCTAGCTCAATAGAACAGCTTACAGCTTCTATTGAACAAATCACTGCTCAAACAAAACAAAATGCAGAAAATGCTAACAAATCAAAAGAAATTACTAAGCAAACAGAAATTGCAGCTGCAAACGGTAATAAACAAATGAAGGATATGCTAACCGCTATGTCAGAGATCAATGACTCTTCAAATAACATTTCCAAAATCATAAAAGTAATTGATGATATCGCATTCCAAACCAACATTTTAGCTCTAAATGCTGCTGTTGAAGCTGCTAGAGCTGGACAGCACGGTAAAGGTTTTGCCGTAGTTGCTGAGGAAGTAAGAAATCTAGCTGCACGTTCCGCTGACGCAGCCAATGAAACAACTTCAATGATAGAAAACTCAATAAAGAAAGTTTATGATGGCGCTGTAATTGCAACTGCCACAGCAGAATCACTTAATGAGATTGTTAATGAAATTGCTAAAACAAGTGAATTAATCTCTAGTATTGCAATAGCTTCAAATGAACAAGCCTTTGCCTTTGATCAGATAAGTCAGGGACTAACTCAAATATCTGATGTCGTACAAGCTAACTCTGCCACATCAGAAGAAACAGCCTCCGCTAGCGAAGAACTTTCAAGTCAAGCTAAGCTTTTAAAAGAGCAAGTTAATACTTTTAAATTAAAAACTACTGATTATAATGCATCTCAAATATATCTTGAGGATATGAATCCTGAAAAATTTGAATCCCTTGATCTAAAAAGGTAAACCCCTGCTAATTGGGTTAGTAAAGTACCAGTCAAGTGATTCCGTCAGATCTCACTCTCTGACTACAAATACCATCTTAACGAAAAAAGAAGCAAGCAGCTCAATTGGCTGTTTGCTTCTTTTTCAATTAAAGAAATAATACAACTAGGTACTATCAAATTACAAAATGTATATGCTAGCACTTTTTTTATTTCATTATTTTGTTATAAGATTTTAAAAAATGGGAAAAATATCTACCATGTGTTTAAACAATATCACATTAGTTAGAGAGAGGTAGAAATATGAATGATATATTACATGTAGGTTTTGATGTTGGATCAACAACAATAAAAATTGTAGTGCTAGATAAAAACGAAAAGATACTTTACAGTAAATACAAGAGACATTTTTCAGATATTAAAAATAGTGTAAAAGAACTTATGGAGGAAGTATATAATAAATTTAATGAAGAATATATCACATTTAAGGTAAGTGGTTCTAGCGGTTTAGCAGTTTCAAAATGGTTAGATGCACCATTTATTCAAGAGGTAATTGCCTGTAGCTCGGCAGTTGAAAAATTTATTAGTGATGCAGATGTAGCCATAGAACTAGGTGGAGAAGATGCCAAAATTACGTATTTTACAAATGGAGTAGAACAAAGAATGAATGGAACTTGTGCGGGAGGTACTGGAGCATTTATAGATCAGATGGCATCTTTGCTTAAAACAAATCCAAATGGCTTAAATGAATTAGCAAAGAATCATAAAAACATTTACCCTATTGCAGCAAGATGTGGAGTTTTTGCTAAAAGCGATATTCAACCACTTTTAAATGAAGGCGCTGCTAAGGAAGATATTGCTGCATCAATATTTCAAAGTATAGTGACTCAAACAATCAGCGGTCTTGCATGTGGAAGGCCCATTAGAGGTAAAGTTGCATTTCTAGGTGGACCTCTTTATTTTCTTTCAGAATTAAGAAACAGATTCATTGAAACTTTAAATTTAACAGATGAAAATGTTCTATTTCCTCCAAATTCACATTTTTTTGTTGCATTAGGCGCAGCTATTTCTTCAGAAAAAAGTGACCCTTTAACATTTAAAGAACTTCACCATAGGTTAGAAAACCTAGGGAAAAATAGTATAAATGAAGTAAAAAGATTAAGACCATTGTTTAAAAATGAAGATGAATTAAACCAATTTAAAGAGAAACATTCCAAGGAAAAAGTTAAAAAAGTTGAACTGTCAGAGTACAAAGGTAAGTGTTTTTTAGGTATCGACGCTGGCTCAACCACTACAAAGGTTGTTCTAATGGGAGAGAATTATGAAATGCTATATACCTACTATGGTAGCAATGAAGGGAACCCTCTTAAGAGAATAGTAGATATAATTAAAGATTTATATGATATTCTTCCAAAAGGAGTAGAAATAGTAAAGTCTGTGGTTACAGGTTACGGAGAAGGATTAATCAAAACTGCTTTGAAAATTGATATTGGTGAAATTGAAACTATTGCTCATTATAAAGCTGCTGAAAAATTCCTACCTGGTGTAGAGTTTATACTAGACATAGGTGGGCAGGATATGAAATGCATGAAGGTTAAAAATGGAGTTATAGAAGATATAATGCTCAATGAAGCTTGTTCTTCAGGTTGTGGTTCCTTTATTGAGACCTTTGCTGAATCATTGAATTTAACAGTTCAAGAGTTTAGTAGAAAGGCCCTACTTGCAAAGGAACCTGTTGATCTTGGTTCTAGATGTACTGTGTTTATGAACTCAAGAGTTAAGCAAGCTCAGAAAGAAGGAGCTTCCGTTGGCGATATATCCGCTGGACTATCCTATTCACTTATAAATAATGCACTTCAAAAAGTTATAAAAATCAAAAATCCAGAAGAGATGGGTAATAAAATCATTGTTCAAGGAGGTACCTTTCTTAATGATGCTGTTCTTAGGGCTTTTGAGCTTATATCTGGAAGAGAAGTAGTAAGAGCTGATATTGCTGGCTTAATGGGTGCTTATGGTTGTGCTTTAATTGGAAAAGAAAGATATTTGAATGGTGAAAAAACTACCCTTTTAAATAAAGAAAATCTAAAGGAATTTAAAAGTGAAGTTTCTCATAAAAGGTGCAAAGGTTGTGCAAATAATTGTTTGCTTACTATTAGTAAATTTGATGATGGCAGTAACTTTATAAGTGGTAATAGATGCGACAAAGGTAGTGGAAACTCACAAGAAATAAAGGATATTCCTAATCTATATACATATAAGTATGAAAGATTATTCAAATATCAGCCATTATCAAAAGAAAAATCTAGGGCAGTTATTGGTATTCCAAGAGTAATGAATATATATCAGAATTATCCATTGTGGTTTACTTTTCTTACAGAACTCGGTTACAGAGTTGAAATATCTCCAAGAAGTAATAAAAAAATTTATGAAAAAGGCATGGAAACTATTCCCTCTGAATCAGCTTGCTATCCTGTAAAGCTTGTTCATGGTCATATAATGAGTCTTGTTGAAAGTAAAGTAGATATGATTTTTTATCCCTGTGTTTTTTATGAAAAGAAGGAGTTTGAAAACTCTGATAATAGTATGAATTGTGCATTAGTAATATCCTACCCAGAAGTAATAAGAACCAATATGAACGTATTGAAGGAGAATAATATTAAATTTCTAAATCCTTTTATTTCTTTAGATAATAAAAATGCATTATCAAAAGTTCTTTATGATACTTTTAAAGAAAATGGTTTAAGTAAAAGTGAAATTGATAAAGCTCTTTCCTTAGCATGGAAGGAAAATGAGAGGTTTAAAGAAGATATAAGAAAAAAAGGAGAAGAAACCGTCCAATATTTAAGAAGAAATAATAAAAAAGGAATTGTACTATGTGGAAGACCATACCATATAGACCCTGAAATAAATCATGGTATTCCTGAAGTAATTAATAATTTAGGAATGGCTGTTCTCACTGAAGATTCTGTTGCTCATTTAGGAAACATTCAAGATCCATTAAGAGTTGTTGATCAATGGACTTATCATTCAAGAACATATAGAGCAGCCACCTTTGTAAGTAAGCTAGATTTTCTTGAGCTAGTACAGCTGAATTCCTTTGGATGCGGTTTAGATGCAATAGCTACAGATATGGTATCAGAAATATTAAAAAATAATAATAAACTTTACACCCTAATTAAAATTGATGAGGTGAATAATCTAGGTGCTGCTAGAATAAGGCTTCGCTCTCTTAAAGCAGCTATTGAAGAAAGAGATAAAAACAATATTAAACCTGAACTTATTAAAGAAAATTTCAAAAGAGTTACCTTTACCAATGATATGAGAAAAAAACATACTATTCTGTGTCCTCAGATGTCCCCTATTCATTTTGAATTACTTCAATGTGCAATTAATAGTAGTGGATATAATTTCCAGGTGCTCCCCGAAGTAAATGACAAGGTTATAAACGAGGGTTTAAAATATGTAAATAATGATACCTGCTATCCATCAATAATAGTAGTAGGACAGATTATCAATGCTATGAAATATGGAGGCTATGATCCCGATAATACCTCAGTAATTATTTCTCAAACCGGTGGTGTATGCAGGGCTACAAACTATATTGCAATTATCAGGAAAGCTTTGCAGGATGCTGGTATGGGGCATATTCCCGTAATATCCTTAAATGCAGTTGGAATGGAAAAAAATCCTGGATTCAAAGTTACACTTCCTATGCTAAATAAAATGCTTATGTCAATTTTATATGGTGACCTTTTTATGACATTAATTTATAGAACCAGACCTTATGAAATTGTGAAAGGTTCTGCAGAGGAATTGCATGCTAAATGGAAGAAGGTTTGTATTGAAGATATTCTTAAAGGAAATACATTTAAATCTAAAGAATTAGTAGATGCTATTGTGAAAGACTTTGATAATCTACAATTAACAAATACCATAAAGCCTAAAATAGGATTAACAGGTGAAATATTTGTTAAATTCAATCCTTATGCCAATAATCAGATAGTAAATATTATTGAAAAAGAAGGTGGAGAAGCTGTAATGCCTGGCCTTATTGACTTCTTTTTATATAGTGTATTTAATTCAAATTTCAAGAGTAAATACCTTGGCAAAAGTAAATTTAAAGCCTTAGGAGGAAATTTATCGATTAAATATGTTGAATTATTCAGAAAATCCTCCAGGGATGCCCTGAAAAATAGTAAAAGATTTGAAAATCCCAAAACAATTCACCAACTAGCAGAGGGTGCAGAAAAAATCCTCTCATTAGGAAATCATGCAGGAGAAGGATGGTTTTTGACTGCTGAGATGATTGAACTATTAGAGAGTGGAGTTGAAAACATAGTATGTATGCAGCCATATGCATGTTTGCCTAACCATGTTACTGGTAAGGGAATGATAAGATCATTGAAACAAGAATATCCAAATTCAAACATATTAGCTGTAGATTATGACCCAGGTGCTAGTCAAGTAAATCAACTTAATAGAATAAAGCTTATGCTATCAGTAGCATTCAAAAATCTTGGGTAATTGAGGAGCCAGTCCGTCCACTATGTCTCCTCACAAAGCTGCCTCGGGTACTTGTCCAGCTAAAATCATTGTATAAAAAAAGTCCTCAGAATGAATTTATCTGAGGACTTTTTCATTTCCTTCTAAAACTATATTTTGAATCACGAATATTGCTATTGTTCCAATTATAAACAAAAGAATATATTATCTTGATATATCAAAAAGCTCTTTTTTCAAAGAATCATCCCATAATTTAGCATAATCATTAGTAGCCCATTGATTTGAAACTATGCTTTGTTCAGCACTTATAGGTATAGAATATTTAGGTTCCTCTAATTTATCTTCCTTATCTGGATATAAGTAAATATCAATTCTATCATTAACAAGTACTGCTAACATACTTCCATTTGGTGAGGAAACCGCATCTCTTGCATCTGGAATTTGTTTTTTTATAGTTTCAAAAAGTACAACTAAGTCATCATAACTCAAAAGTTCATCTGAGACTTTATCAGTAAAATCCAAGAAATCATCTACATTAGTATGAATACTTCCATTACCTTGATGGGCATAGATTTCTTCAATTGGCAATTGAGCAGTCCAATGACCATCTTTTCTAAC
>DAOUPR010000141.1 GCA_030626065.1 Clostridium sp.
ATAATTGCAAAGTCGATGATAACATTGACTCCACCTATGGAAGAATACATAATAAACTGAAAAAAACCCTTTTGTCTTAGATTATCTATTTTATTCATATGAGGCCTCCAAAATCGTAGTAAAGCAGATTATATCATAAAAATGTTGTTGTAATATATATAAAATGTTAAATTTTTAAGAATTATAAATAATTGTTAAAGGAGTAGATTAAATGGAAAGTAAAAAATTAAGTAATGGTGTAAAAGTAATATATAAGAAAAACCAAAATGATTTAACATCGATATGCTTAGGGTTAGATGCTGGAGCTAATTCAGAGAATAAAAATGAAATTGGGTGTGCTCATGCATTAGAACATTTAGTCTATAAAGGTACTAAAGATTTGTCTGAAAAAGAGATTAATGAAGAGCTTGAGGATGTTTTTGGATTTAATAATGCTATGACCAATTTTCCTTATGTAATTTATTATGGAAGTTGTATTAAAGAAGATATTGAAAAAGCTATATATTTGTTTTCTCAACTTATAATTCATCCTAAATTAGTTGAAGAAGGATTTGAAGAAGAAATCAGTATAATTAAAGAGGAACTAAATGAGTGGAAGGATGACCCGTATCAACTATGTGAAGATTTAGTGTTGTCAAATGGGTATAAAGAAAAAAGGATTGCATATCCCATTATTGGGATAGATGAAAGTATTAAATATATAACTTTAGATAATATAATTAGTTTTTATAAAAGAAAGTACATTCCTGAAAACTGTGTTATTTCTATAGTTTCTTCTTTAGATTTCAGTTTTATAGTTGGAATTATTGAAAAATATTTTTTATCTTGGGAATTTGATAGTATTTATACTGATGTAAATATTAATAAAACTTTTTTTTTAGAAGAAAGTAGTACTCCAGGTTTTTTTGTTAAAAATAATGAAAAATTTAATGGTGCTAAATTTAACTATTTATTTTCTATAGATAATTTAAATGATATAGAGGTTGAGGCTTTAAAAATACTTAATTACAAATTGGGTATGGGAATAAATAGCTTGCTTTATGAAAAATTAAGAACAGAAAAAGGATTAGTTTATGATATAAGCTCTAGAATACAAAATGAAAATGGTATGAAATATATAATTATAAAAGGTGGAACAAGTATAACTAAATTAAAAGAGGCATTATCTGCTGTTGATGAAGTTTTAGAGGATTTCTATTTTAATAATACTATTATTGATCGGATAAATATAGAAAAAATAATAAAATCAATGGAATTGAGCAATATAATAAATAATGAAATGTCAGTAAGGCTAGCTATAAAACTTTGTGTAAATGAAATTATGTTTGGGGATTATGATAAGACTATAAATATTTTCAAAAATAAAAATCTTATTGACAAAGATTTATTAAAAATAGTATTAAAGAAAGTTTTTAAGGAAGCGACTGTTCAAATTTTAAAATGATTTAATGTAAATAATGGTTTGTTTAGGTAAAATATAATGTATTGCTTTTTAAATAAGAATATATTATAAGTTATTTAATATCTCACGAGGGTATAGAGGTTAAACGTGAATAAAGAAAAAAGTATTTAAAAACAGCAAAGGGTCAATTTGAAGGAATAATAAATATGATAGATGATGATAGGTGTTGTATTGATATATCTAATCAGATTTTGGATATAAAGTAGTAGGAATTGAGTAATTATTAAACTTAAGAATACTTACAGATATATTTGTTGGGTTAGTAAATAGATTTGATTTACACAAATTTATTTACTAACCCTTTTTACAGAAAAAATATTTATTGAGAATTTATTTTCTCTTTTTTTTCTTTCTTTTAACTGAGTATCCAAAAGAGCCATAGGCTTTTTTATTTAAACCAAAGTATTCTCCATGAGAGTAACATAATAAATTTGCTTTTTCAAAATGAATTTTACCTTTTTCGTCAATTAACTCATCTTCTATATTTACGTTTTTTACATCAGCTAAGAACATATGATGACTACCGAGTTTGATGACTTGTTTTACTTTGCATTCAATAGAAACTGGACATTCATCTATGTATCCGACATTAACTGAGTTACCCTCACATAAATTTAATTTTAGTTTATTTAGTTTATCTTCTTTTCGACCAGATACTACACCACAATAATCTACTGCTTTAGTTAATTTAGTAGATGGTATATTGATAATAAATTCTCCTGAACTATTAATATAATCATAAGAAAGACGTTCTGGTCTTACGCTTATAGAAATAACTGGAGGTTTAGTACAAACAGTTCCAACCCATGCTACAGTGAAAACATTATTTTTTCCTTCTTTATTTCTAGAAGTTACTAAAACACATGGAACTGGATTTAGCATTACACTCCCTTTAAATTCTTTTTTCATTTTAAACCTCACTTTATCTTATTCTGTTTATATTCACAAATGATTATAACATAAAAATTAGAGTTTTATATTCTTTTATATAAAGAGAATATATAAATTATTGAGAATAAATTATGTGTTTTTGTAAGCGTTTATTGATTAAATTAATTTAGTTAACAAAAAAGTAATTCTTTTTTTATTTATGATGGTATAATTATGATAAATATAAATAATTGGGGTATATAGACTTGAATTAACATAAAAAATATATATTTTAGAATAATTGATTTAATTATTAGAGGGAGAAAATAAATATGCAGAAAAATTCAGCTATAGGAACTAATAATTTGAATGATGTTATTACCTTATTAAGAAAAGATATTAATGAAAGAAATGATTATATTGAGATTCTCGAAGAAAAGGTAGCAACTTTAAATATTTTAAAGGAAGTTAACTTTTATATGGGTAATTCTCTTGAACTGATTGATACCATAAGAAATATAATTGATGTGGTTTTGGGATTACTTGGAGTAACAGCATGCTCTATTTGCATTAAAAAAGATTCTAAGTGGCAAGTAACAGAGAAGTCAATAGTTGAAGATATTACTATTATACAGGAAAAATTAATAAGTGAAATATATAGTAAAATAAGAGAACAAAATGGAGAATTATTCATAAAAGATATTTCTATTAATCCACAATTTAATTTATCGGAAGGTTCTTTTATTGCTATGGAAATAAACAGGAACTATACAAAATATGGATTTATATCTCTTTATTATGATCATCCTGATACTATATCAGAAAGTAAGATAGAATTATTTAGACTTATAGTAGCTCAACTTGGTGTGTATGTAGAAAATGCATTTCTTTATGAAAGTATTACGTTAGCTTCAATAATTGATAACTTAACTGGATTGTACAATAGGACTCATTTAAATAAAATGTTAACTAATGAAAATATATTGAAAATGAATAATATTGGAATAATAATGGCGGATATAGATGACTTTAAGAAAATAAATGATGAATTCGGTCATTTGTTTGGTGATACAGTTTTAAAATATACGGGGGAATTGTTTAATGATGTAGCAAAAAAATATTTTGGAACTGCTTTTAGGTATGGAGGAGAAGAAATGATTATTGTTTTTTCTGATATAGATATTAAAAGTATAAGTGATGCTGCAGAAGAAATAATCACAAGGTTTGCAGACAAAAGTTATAAAGTACAAAATAAAGTAAATAAGTTTACAATTAGTCTTGGTGTAGCTAAAATGAATGAAAGATCAAACATAGAAAAAATATTCGACATTATTGATTTTGCTGATACCGCACTTTATGAATCAAAAAAGAATGGGAAAAATCAGTATAGATTAAGTACTGTTGTATAATTGAAAATGTATGTATATTCTTGATTAATGATATAATGATGAATGTAGAAAATTTAGAGTATAAATAAAATTAAATTTCGAACAAAGTAGGAAGACGGTGGTATATTGAGACGTGAATGGAGATTAAAGACAACAGATGCAGAGTTAAGCACTATAGTTAAGGAAACAGGAGTAACATCTACAATAGCTAAAGTAATTGCAAATAGAGGGGTTAAAACTGTACAAGAAGTAAAGAGATTTATTAATGCATCTTTATCCGATTTGTATGATCCTTTTTTGATGAAGGATATGATGTTAGGAACTGAAATTATTATGGATGCAGTTGATTCAGGGAAAAAAATAATAATTTATGGAGATTATGATGCTGATGGAGTTACAAGTACATCCATTTTATATTTAGCGCTAAAACAATTAGATGCAAATGTTGATTATTATATTCCTGATAGAGAATCTGAAGGATATGGTATGTGCATTGAAAGAATTCAGAAATTACACGAGAATGGCGGCGAAGTGATTTTAACTTGTGATAATGGAATAAGTGCAATTGAAGAAATAAAATTTGCAAAAGAATTAGGTTTTACTATTGTTGTAACGGATCATCACGAATTAAGATTTTCTATTAATGAAAATGGTGAAAGAGAGTATTTAGTTCCTGAGGCTGATGCTATAATTAATCCAAAACAAAAGGATTGTTCATATCCGTATAAAAATTTATGTGGAGCTGGTATAGCTTTCAAGTTTGCACAAGTACTACTAGAAAGTATAGGTTATTCATTACATGAAATTACGTATTTAATTGAAATTGCTGGTATTGGAACAATTTGTGATGTTGTTGATTTAGTAGGAGAAAATAGAATTATTGCAAAAAGAGCGCTAGAGTACATTAATAACACATCTAATGTTGGATTAAAAGCATTAATGGATGTATTAGGTATAAAAGGTCAAGAAATAAAATCATATCATATAGGCTTTATGATAGGTCCTTGTATAAATGCAACTGGTAGACTAGATACAGCAAATTTATCTGTAGAATTATTGTTAACACAGGATAATGAAAGAGCTTATGAATTAGCAAATATTCTTAATGAATTAAATAAAAAGAGACAGCAAATGACTAATGAAAATGTAGAAGTTATAATTGACTCAATTTATAATTCTGAATTAATAAAGGATAAAGTGTTAGTATGTTATAAACCTGATGTACATGAATCTATTGCTGGAATAGTAGCTGGAAAAGTTCGTGAAAAATTTAATGTTCCAACAATTATTATAACAAAAGCAAAAGAAGGAGTTAAAGGTTCAGGTAGATCTATTGATGAATATAATATGTTTGAAGAATTGCTCAAATGTAAGGATATTTTGAGTAAATTTGGAGGACATCCTATGGCTGCTGGGTTATCTTTAGAAGAAAATAGAATAGATGATTTGCGTAGAAATTTGAATAATAATTGTTGCTTGACTGATGAAGATTTAGCTTTGAAAATTAAGATTGACAAAAGATTACATTTAAGTTTTATAACTAATGGTCTAATTAGTGAAATTTCGAATTTAGAACCATTTGGTAAAGGAAATCCAACGCCGGTATTTGCAGACAAGAATATTCCAATATCTGCAATAAGAATACTTGGAAAGAATAAAAATGTTTTAAAATTAACCTGTAAAATCTCCGAAAATAATTTGATTGAAGGAATATGTTTTAATAGAGTTGAAGATTTTATAGATATAATAAAAGAAGAATATAATGAAAACTATGAAAAAGTTTTATATAATCCTGTTGGGTTAAAACTAGATTTGGTTTTTATACCTCAATTTAATGAATATAATGGAAAGAAAAAGAAGCAAATAAGAATAATTGATTTTAGGGTATCAAATAAGGGTGTAGCGAATTAGGCTACACCCAGTAATTTTATTACAAAGTTTTTTCGTATTGTTCTACCATTCTTTTAACCATTTCTCCACCAACGCTACCGCATTGTGCAGAAGTAAGGTTTCCATTATATTCAGTGAATGGTACACCTAATTCTTGAGCTACTTCTGTTCTGAAATTTGATAATCCTTGTTTTGCTTCTGGAATTAAATTTTTTGCCATTCTTATTTCCTCCTTTTTATTGTTTTTCTGGTTCATTAATAGCTTATCCAAATCTGAGAAATATATAATGGTATCCTTTTGGAAAAAAAGAAAAAGAATAGTATTGGATACTTTTATTATTTTTATTAGTAAATTTTATTTAACCACGAAACTTAGTATACCCTAAAAATATTAAATTATTTGATTTTTCATAATAAAATACAAATAATTTAATATAAGAATTACTATAATCAAAATTATGATATTACATTGATATTAAAAGTATATTTTAATAAAGATTCACTTTTAAATTGTATAGTGAATAATTGTTATAATTGAAATTGATTTATTAGTAAAGTTAATAATACTTATGGCAGAATCAAAAAAATATCATTTTAGAATAAAACGAAGGAAAGAGTAATAAATTATAAATAATTCATTACTCTTTCCTCTTTTATACTAAACTATTACCTAGGGATTTTATTTAATATTTCTTTCATATTGTTCTACCATTCTTTTAACCATTTCTCCACCAACGCTACCGCATTGTGCAGAACTAAGGTTACCATTGTAATCTGTGAATGGTACGTTTAATTCGCCTGCTATTTCATTTTTGAATTTTCCTAATCCTTGTTTTGCTTCTGGAACTAATTTTTGAGCCATTATGTTTCCTCCTTGAGTTTATTATTTGATTACACTAATAGTATTACACTACATACTTAAATTATTATAGTGAATGAAAGGGTAAATTAGTTTTTAGTACAAACATATGAAAATTAAAGAAATTTAATTTATAAATTGACAATATGGAAATATTATTAGAGAATTATATATAGAAATAAATTAAGTAAATAAATAATTGTATTACATAAACTTGGATGGGAGATGTTTTTTTGAAAAAGAAGATTATAATGACTGGTGGAGGATCGGCTGGGCATGTTACGCCAAATCTTGCTTTGATTCCTAAATTAAAAGAACATGGTTACGAAATAGAATATATTGGAACAAAGGAAGGCATAGAAAGAAAAATAATTGAAGAAGCTGATATAAAATATCATCTTATATCTAGTGGAAAACTTAGAAGATACTTTGATTTGAAAAATTTTTCTGATCCTTTTAAAGTAATAAAAGGAGTATTTGAAGCTAAAAATATTATTAAGAAAGTAAAACCTGATGTTGTTTTTTCAAAAGGTGGATTTGTATCTGTTCCTGTAGTTATAGGAGCTCATATGAATAAAATACCTGTAATTACACATGAATCTGATATTACTCCCGGATTAGCAAATAAAATTTCAGCGCCCTTTTGTACAAAAATATGTGTAACTTTTCCAGAATCCTTGAGTACTTTAAATCCTAAAAAAGCAATATTAACAGGAACTCCTATAAGAAAGGAAATTTTTGAAGGGAGTAAAATAAAAGGTAAGAAGATTTGTGGTTTTTCTAATGAAAAAGATAATATATTTATTATTGGTGGAAGTTTAGGATCTAAATTTTTAAATGATTGTGTTAGAAATAATTTGAATGAATTATTAAATAATTTCAATATAATTCATATTTGTGGTAAAGGAAATATTGATGATACTTTAATAAATATTGATGGATATAAGCAATTTGAATATGTTAGTAAAGAATTACCACATTTATTTGCACTCGCAGATATTTTTATTTCAAGAGCAGGGGCAAATGCTATTTATGAAATCCTTTCTTTAAGAAAACCTAATATTTTAATACCACTTTCTCAAAAAGCTAGTAGAGGAGATCAAATTTTAAATGCTGAATCATTTAAGAAGAGCGGTTATAGTGTGGTAATTAAGGAAGAAGAATTAACTGATGAAATACTTTTGCAACAGATAAATGCTTTAAACAATAATAAAAGTCAATTTATACAAGCTATGAATAAAAGCGCAGTTAAAGATAGTGTGAAAAATATAGTTGATGTTATAATTGAAAATTCTAATAATAGATAGATAAGAAGGGTGAAGTTGGCCCTTTTTTATTTTTTAGTTGATATGCCCCAAA
>DAOUPR010000068.1 GCA_030626065.1 Clostridium sp.
GCAGGAATGATTCTACTTGCGAAAGAACTGGATGGTGATGAAGATGCTCATCTAAAAGTTATGGATATTAAAGTTAGACGAAATGCATATGGGACTCAACTGGATAGCTTCGTAACAAAAGAAGTGGTTGAAGGGGTATCTGAAAAAGAAATTCCTATGGTGTTTATTAGAGCTCCATACATTGTTGATATGGGTGAAAAAGTTGATTTACTTCATAAGGTTGGTGAAAACATTGTAGCTGCACGTCAGGATAATATACTTGTGACTTCATTTCATCCTGAGTTGACAGAAGATAAAACTTTTCATGAATACTTTATTAATATGATAAATGACTCTAAGTAGAAAAATTCTTAGATATAATTAAGCCTATAAAAAAGCATTGGACGGCAGACTGCGCAAAAATGGTCAGTCGTCCTAATTATTTTTTATTAGTTATTATGAGTTATTGAATTCTAAATTATTATTAATCAACTTTATTAGTAGCATTAATTAAGAAGTTTTCACAATCATTTATAGAACTAAATTCGAGAATATAGAAAGGTTTTGTAAGTGTGAATGCATTTGCTAATACTTTACAATAATTTTCGCTCAGAGGATAATTTTCTTCAATATTTTCTCATAAGCACAGATTTTATTACATTACCCAGTTAGTAGTTCGTGGTTAGTAGCTTTTTTGTAATTCTTTTGGCTAGTTTTATTTTGTATTAAAGTTTTAGTATAAATGGTTATTAAAAACTCCTTTTAATCTTAAAAGGAGTTTTTAATATATAGAAAAAATTTCTAATATCTTTTATATTAGGACTAATATAACCAAATCCTATAATTTATGAGCAAATTTATTTAATTTATCAGCTAAACTAGATAACTCATTAATCTCAGCTGTAATTTCTTCAGTACCTGAAGCTTGCTCTTGTGTAAGTAATCCATTTTCATCCACCATCTGTTGTATTTTGATAACGCTACCTTGAATTTCTTTTAGTACAGATGCGATCTTATCAACTGATTTATTACTTGAAATTGCCAGTTTGCGTATCTCTTCTGCTACAACTTGAAAACCTCTACCCACTTCTCCAGCTCTAGCAGCTTCAATTGCTGCATTTAAACCCAATAAATTTGTTTGTTTTGCTATTTGCTGCACAAATTGTACTACTTGATCTGTCTCTTTAGTCTTTGCTATTGTATTATTGACATAAGAAATAATTTCTTCCCCTGAAAAAGCTATTTTTTCTGCACTGGTAGAAATTTGTGTAGTCGTTTTTGACATTTCACTTAAAGAATTTGCTAATGTTTGAATAATATCATAAAGCTCTTCTCTATCACTTATATTTTTTGCAGTTCCAACAGCTCCTATTACTTCTCCATCTTCATTTGTAATCGGCATTGAGGTTGCTGTCATAGGCATACCATGTACTTCTTTTGGTATTAAAACAGTAATCTTTTTATTTTGTTTGATTGATTGAAACAATGCTAATTCATCTGTTAATAATTGTCCTTCTTCTACACGTAAATGAACATTTTCTCCAGAAACACATTTTATCACTTTTTCTGTATCACAAATTGCAACTGCTAAATCATCTTCTGTAAAATGATTGACAAATGATGCTAAATTCACATATTTTTTAAGTAATTCATTCATCTCTTCGCCTCCAAATGTTTGCAACCCTAATAATACTTTTATTCTATATATATTTTCAATTTCCTGCATAAAAAGCCTTTTTTATTTAAAATAAACATCATTATATGTAACTATATACATGTCACGTGTTACAGGGACGCGTGTCACAGGGACACTTTGCCACAGGGACGCTTCGATCGCCATATTCTGATTGCTTTTTCAATAATTCCATGTCCTATACCTTATAATTTATTTAATTGCAATATACTTGCTTTAGTATCATTTTTAATATTATAAACTAGTTTATCTCTTTCCTCTTTTGTCATTTTATATATTTTTTCTATATCGTACTTTCTTTGTATTTCATTTTTTAGTTGCACGTCTGTCCCATCAATTCCTTTTAACATTATGTGATAGATTTCTACCTCACTTTTTTTCTCTTTTCTATTGCCTTATTAATCACTCAAATTTTGGATATCATCTAACTAGTTGTATGCCACAGTAAGACTATAGAAGTTTTATCTGGTATTGCACATAGTTATTTTTGCACTTTTGTACAATAAATTTTAGCATTTATGTGTTATAATGAAAAAAAGCGAGGATGTAGAACATGAGTGCAGAGGTTAAACCCATCATTGAATTTGAAGACTTAGCAAAACTCGACATTCGGGTAGGGACGATTGAAAGCATTGAAAATGTAGAAGGATCAAGAAAACTCATGAAGATGCAAGTCAACTTTGGCACTTTCAAATGCCAAATCTTAGATGGTATGCAAGGGGAACGTGAAGATCCACAAGAAATCGTGGGCAAACAGGCGCTCTTTGTCGTCAACTTAGCACCAAAGAAAATGGCAGGGGAAGTGTCAGAGGGAATGCTCTTTAACATCGGCTATGAAGATGTCATTACGCCTGTACTAGCACAGCCAGATAAGTTATAAGATTCGTATATACAAATTACTTAATCAACTTAATGAATGATTCAGTAAAAAATGCATAATCTGAATAAATATACAATTTTGAAGCATCATCCTTTAGGATGGTGCCTTTCTTTATAGAGCAAAAATAGAAACTGAGGTATAAGGAGAAATTTAAAGTATATCTAAGATAAAATCATGTATAAATGAAATATTAATAATATTGGATACACCTAATAATATATAGGCCTTTACTATAAAATAAACAGGTATTATTATAAGGTAAAATAAGCTTAACAGGCAAACAGGAGGAAAAGCTAAATGCTTCACGAAAGTTATAAACCCATGGATAAAAATGCTTGGCAAGGAAGGATAGATAGTGATACTAATTATGATGCCTTTAGATGGCATCAATGGGTTAAACCACTAGATTTAAATAGAGATGATTTGAAACCTTTTGAGGGAAAAGTAGGATTTGCATTCATAGGTTTCCCATCTGATGAAGGAGTTAGAAGAAATAAGGGAAGAACTGGTACTGCTAAGGGACCAGAGAGTATTAGAAAGGAACTATCCCATTTACCATGCGCCTTTAGTGCAGAAGTAAAATTATTTGATGCAGGAGATATAGTCTGCAAAGATAGAATACTAGAAGAAAATCAAAAACATTTAGGTCAAGCTATTGAGAAGATACTTAGTCTAAATTTATTTCCTATTGTACTAGGGGGCGGTCATGAAGTGGTCTTTGGTCATTATAAGGGAATCCTTAATTACTTAAGGAAAGAAAATAAAAAGCCTAACATAGGAATAATAAACTTTGATGCCCACTTTGATATTAGACCATATCCAAATGGTGGAACATCTGGAACTATGTTTAGACAAATAGCTGATATATGTAAAGAAGAAGATATGAATTATTCCTATATGTGCGTAGGAATTCAAAAACATAGTAATACTGTAGATTTATTTAAAACAGCAGAGAGATTAGGTGCCAGCTATATATTGGCCAAAGATATTAGAAATGGAGATAGTTGGAACTTACTTGAAACTATAGATAAATTTATGAGAACTCAGGATCATATTTATATGACCATATGTGCAGATGTATTTTCCACAGCATATGCACCTGGTGTAAGTGCTACTCAGCCATTAGGACTAGAGCCAGAAAAAGTACTTAACTTCATGAAATATATATTAAAATCTAAAAAGGTAGTAAGCTTTGACATTGCTGAAGTGTCACCTCGTTTTGATCAGGATAATACAACGGCAAACTTAGCTGCCGTATTAATATTTTCAGTAGTAAATACAATTTCTAAGATGAATAACCTATCCATATAAATGGATAGGTTATTTTTTTATGGAATATTAGTGGGGGACGTATCATGAGAAAACCATATTATATTTGATTATATAAATATTTCTACATAATACTCATGTGGAGACGGTAGTACGACTATATCATCAAAAACCTTGATTTCACTAGTGTTTTAGCAGTTTTGTGATTTTTATTCTATTAGTAAAAATAGCGAAAATTATGCTTGTAAAAACCTGAAAAGGAGTATAGAAATAAGAATTGCTATATGATATGTGAGAACACGTTAGAAAAGTAAATAATAAAAGATGACTGGAAACTTTGTGATAAAGAATTCAGTTATTTTTTATTACTAATTGTCCAATATTTATTTTAAAATATTATAGTAAAGGTGTATTTAATATCGCAAAAGAATTAAAAAAAGCTATAACTGTAAATGGAAGTAAACGTGGATATAAAATATTGGAGAAATCATAAAAAAAAGAATATATATCATGACTAAAAAGAAATGATATTTTAATTGTATGATACTCATTTAGTAAACAAATATCATAAGCAATAAATATGCAAATATACATTTGTCTTTATTATACCTGTAGTAACAGTAAAGTAAATAGATTATTGTTTGTCATACATTTTGCATTGGAGGGATATTTAACTTGGAATTCATAAGCCAAATGGAAAAAAACTTTCAGCCATTGCTTGCGAAGATAATAGGAGTAAACCTTACTACAATTTTATGAACATATAATGAATGTCAATATCTATTCACTAAAGTAATTTAAAAGTTGACTTGACTATAGCTTCATACTTTATCATATATATATAAAGGAGTGGTGTTATAGTGTATAATAATAAGAAACTAATTCAAACGTACCAACAATCTTTATTAGGGAACAAAAAAGAAATATTCCCATTGTTATGTCCTGTTCGTGAGAAAGAATGGCTTCAAGGGTGGGATTACAATATGATTTTTTCAGACAGTGGTTATGCAGAAAAAGGTTGTGTCTTTGAGACAAATAATGATTTTGGTAGTTATCAATGGATAATAACCAAACATAATTGTGTAAACTCAGAAATTCAATTTGTAAAGACTGGAGAAGATATGGTGGTAATAATCGATATTGATTTAGAAGAAAAAAGTGAAAAACTAACTTATTGTAATATTCAATACACATTCATACCTCTATGCGACGAAATCTTAGTGCCTATGTATAAAGAAAATTCAGATGAGAATTTTAATGAACACATGAAAAAATGGGAAGATTCATTGAACTATTATCTAGAACATAACGAAATGTTAATGGATTGACCGATAACAAGGAAGTGATTCAAATGTACACGATTGGAGACTTGGCAAAAAAATTTAATTTATCAAGAAGTACAATTTTATACTATGATAAGTTAGGCATATTAAAGCCAGCTAAAAGAGCAGAGAATAATTATAGGCTTTATGATGAACAGCAAGTAATGAAGTTAGACAAAATAGTTATGTACAGAGAATCGGGAATCTCTTTGAAAAACATACAAAGGTTATTAGATATAGAAAACAAGGAGGTAACAGGAATATTAATAGAGCGTTTAAACAAGATCCAGAAAGAAATTAAAAATTTGAAGAACCAAGAGAAATTAGTGCTAGCTGTTTTAAGAGAAGAAGTTATCATTGGTAAGAATACTTTTTTTACCAATGAAACTTGGACAGAAATGCTCATAAACCTAGGATACGAAGAAAAAGATTGGCTTGATTGGCATAGAGAATTTGAGTTAGACTGTCCTGGTAAGCATTATAAATTTCTTGAAAGTTTAAATATAAGTGACGAAGAAATTAATAATTTATTACTAAAGATTAAGAAAGAGAAATAATTGAATTTATTAGTGGCGTAGTATTGATTATAAATGAGTAACAGAAGAAATAAATTCAGTTATTAACTATACCTTCTTTACTTAGGAATTATATATTACAGAATAAAAAACCGCAGTTAAAGAAGTACGGTAAACTGTATCATAAGTAACTGCGGTTTCTAATTTTGGAATTATTGTTATTTTGAATAAAAGAAAATTAGAATTGTAAAAAGAAAAAGATGTGTTGTACTCATATCATAGGTTTGTTGAGTATAGCACATCTTTTATTACCCATTGCCAGCATATAATTAATGAAAATAATTATGAAATGTCAATAATATTTAAAATAGGGATTGATTTTAAGAAAAATTAGGAGTAAAATACAATGGTCATTGTATTCTGCATACAAAGATAAGCTTTTTATTAGTTAAACTCAAAAATTAAATATATAGGAAGAAGTGAGCAATGTGTCTAAATTGAAACCAAAATTATTTAGTGTAATGAAGCATTATTCAAAAGAACGATTTTTCCAGGATATCACATCAGGCATTATAGTAGCAATAATTGCATTACCTTTATCAATTGCCCTAGCAATTGCATCAGGGGTATCACCTGAGAAGGGATTGCATACTGCTATTATTGCTGGATTCCTTATTTCACTCTTTGGTGGTAGTAGAGTACAAATTGGTGGGCCAACAGGTGCATTTATGCTTATTGTATTTGGGATAGTATCTCAATTTGGAGTAGATGGATTGATTATAGCTACTTTTCTTGCAGGTCTCATCATGATACTTATGGGTTTAATGAAGTTAGGAAATATAATTAAGTTTATACCTTATCCGATTACTACTGGATTTACAAGTGGAATTGCAATTGTTATTTTTTCATCTCAAATTAAAGATTTTTTTGGCTTAAGAATTGGAGAAGTACCTGTTGAATTTTTGGACAAGTGGGAATTCTATTTCAAATCATTTAATACTTTAAATATTGAAACAACCTTAATAGGTGTTCTAGCAATACTATTAATTATCTTTTGGCCTAGAGTTAACCGCAAAATACCAGGGGCATTGATTGCGCTTATTGTTACAGCTATTATAGTTAAATTCTTTAACTTAGAAGTTGCTACGGTAGGGACAAAATTTGGAGAATTATCTTCTGCTTTGCCAAAAGCGCAATTACCAAATATAACATTAGATAAAATTAGATTATTATTGGCTCCAGCCTTAACAATTGCAATTCTTGGCTCGATAGAGTCTTTATTGTCAGCGGTAGTTTCTGATGGGATGATAGGAAGTAAACACAGATCAAATATGGAACTTATTGCTCAAGGAATTGCCAATATGGCTTCTGGATTGTTTGGAGGAATACCAGCGACAGGGGCAATTGCAAGAACTGTTGCAAATATTAAGAATGGTGGAAGAACACCTATAGCTGGCATGGTTCATGCAGTGACACTATTATTAATAATGATCATTTTTATGCCTTTGGCTAAGATGATTCCTTTAACTTCTTTGGCTGCAGTATTAATAGTTGTTGCGTATAATATGAGCGAATGGCGAGAATTTAAGGAATTATTTAAGTCACCCAAAAGTGACGTAATAGTATTATTGGCTACTTTTCTAATAACGGTTATAATTGATTTAGTTAAAGCAGTAGAAATTGGAATTGTATTAGCTTCATTTTTATTTATTAAACGAATGTCTGAAGTTTCATCATTTAATATAACAAAAATGGATGCTTCTGAAGAAAGTGATAATGGTACAAACTTTGATTTTATTAAAGAAAGCAAAAAAATTCAAACTACTGATAGAATTCAAATTTATGAAATCAACGGTCCTTTTTTCTTTGGTGCAGCAGATAAATTTCTTGAGGCGATTAATTCATTAGGTAGCAGAACAGATATATTAGTTATTAGAATGAGATATGTTCCAATGATGGATGCAACAGCATTGCATGCATTTAAAAGAATGATTAATATGTGTAATAATAAGAAAATAAAGATTCTGATTTCTGGTATTAATGAACAACCATTTAATGTTCTAAAAAAAGCTGAAATTATCAAAGTGATAGGTGAGGAGAATTTCTTTGAAGAAGTTGATGAAGCTATAAAGATTGCTGCAACTATTTCTTAAGGAGTAAATAGTTTTAAAGGAATTGCTTTCAGATCAAATCTAAAATAAAGCAGGAAGGGATAAGGGTACAGGTACTTTACGCTTTGTCGCGCAGACGGGGTTATTGACACTATTAATAGTGTCAATAACCCCGTCCCTGCTTCACATTATTTAAGTAATTTTAGAGAAGGAGTAAATCAGTATTTATATGACATATATGAAAAATTTGAAATTAAAAGCTTAATGAGGAATTAGTTTATGAAAAGATATTTTTTAAAGCATAAATTATTATTAATAATTAGTGTCATATTCATAATAATTTCAGTTATAACAGATGTTTCATTTGCTTTTATTATAAAATCTGTTATTGATGTAGGAACAGAAGGAACTGTATCAGAACTTATTAGGATTATGATTCTTTCAATTCTATTTTTAATCGTAACTTTTTTATTTTCTAGAAAAGTAAGTTCTAGAAAATAAGAATAGTATTACAATATATGTAAATTTATGACTAAGATAAAAGATATTTTTTCAGGATTTGAAGTTATTTAAAGCTTTAATATAGAGAATAAGATAAACCAAGAGTATGACAAATACAATAAAGAAACTGAACATTCGAAATATAGATTTGCTGTAATTAGTTTATTTGTAGATAATTTATTACACTCTTCAGGGTTCTTAATGTATCTAATAAATTTTTTAAGCAATTAAACTATACATTGATAATTAATGAAAGTTTGCTATTAAATGTCCATATTTAGTTAAGTATATTTCGTCTGTAAAAACCAATAATTTTGTGCAGGTGAGAACAAAAATTATTTGGAGGAATATAATGAATAGTAATATGAATAACACTCAGGGTAAAAATGCAAGACAATATGTACAAGATGTTCAAAGTCAACTTCAAAGTTCTATAAATTGTTTAAATCAAGCAATAAGCTCAGTTGAAAAACCAGAAAATAAACAAAAAATCCAAAATACTTTTAATGCAGTAAATAATGCATTAAACTCAGTTAAGGATACTCTTACAATTATGTAGAGTAAATTATAACTAATAAGACTTTGTTAAAGGAAGTTACAATCAATATTGATTGTAACTTTTGTTTGTTAATAAATCAAATAATCACTTTTCCATGTTGTCAACAGATCTGACCCCGTTACACTTCGGATTTATGTGCTACTTCTTTTTCTTTTGCCATATTTATCACTCAAATCTAGTCTATCACTAACTAGATGCATGTCGATAGAAATGTCCCCTTGATATAATAAAAACTGCTATTAAATCAGGTGTAAGAACTATTGAACACGCATCTTTATTAGATGATGAGTGTATCGAAATGTTAAAGGATAACGATAATAGTTTTATTGTACCAACTTTTGATATAATTGTTGGAATTGTTGAAAGTATTCCTGAAACATCAATTTTTATGAAGAAGAAAGCTGAAGAAATTCTTACTCAGAAAGGTAAGAATATGAGAAAAGCATATGAAGCTGTATCATTTATTAATGGGATTTGGTACTGACCGTGGTGCTTCTCCATTAATACACGGTGGAAATGCTAGAGAATTTATTTTAAGGCAAGAATACTGTGGAATGAAAGAGGTTGATTTACTAAAACAAGCAACAATCGATAGTGCAAAGATTATTGGTGTTGATGATTGCTTAGGAAGTATCAAGCCTGGAAAAATTGCTGATATAATAATTGTTGATGGTGATCCTACTAAAGATATTTCATTAATGACGTCTAATATAGAAGTAGTAATTAAATCAGGTAAAGTTGTTAAACAGTAATATATTTATATAAAAAAGTAATTATAGAGGGGAGAATAAATTCTCCCCTCAAGTTAATGACAACCCCACGATTTTTTGGTCGTGGGGTTTAATACTTGACGCAGGGACGGAGTTATTGACACTGCTATTAGTGTCAATAACTCCGTTCCCGTGGTAGTTACACATACTGCATATTTAGAATGCTGTTAACTACATGTAAGGAAAGATAAACAGAGGTGTAAGAGTGTGCTGCATATAAAGAGGGTGTTTAAAAGCATTTTCAAAATACGCATCTCATATGAAAAAGCTCTGTTATTGTATTGATAAAATAGAAATCAAAAGTACGCTTATGCAAGGAAGGCAATAATGTTTATTTTGATTTGTAAAATAGATATTTATTATAGATAAAAATGTGAAGATTGAAAGATTTTATACAACTTCTATATATATTGACACAGTAATAGGATTATTATAGGATTTACAAGAGTAAAGTAAATGAAAGGGGTATTAGAATATGAAAAAGATTATCGCAGTATTATTAGCAGTATTAATGATTGTATCTTTTACTGGATGCCAAAAAGAAGAGGCAAATGTAACTGGTGTAAATTCTAAAGAAACTGGAGAAAATGACTTAGGATGGTCTTCTAGTCATTATGATCCTGAGAAAATGAAAGATGTTACATTAAGTATGTATGGTGTAACTGACAAGATTCGGCCAGTTTTAGATCAATTCCAAGAAGATACAGGAATCAAGGTTGAGAATTTAACAATGAAAAATGGAGAAATATTACAAAGATTAATAAACGAAAAAGAGTCAGGAGTTAATATTGCTGATATCTGGTTTACTGGTGGTGCAGATACGTTCATAAATGCAGCTCAAAATGGATTACTAGTTGCTTATAAATCTCCAGAAGGAGAAGTTTTAAAAGATGTTATGAAGGATAAAGATGGTTACTGGCATGGAACTTCATTAACGTTAGTTAATTGGGTTGTAAATAAGCAATTAATTGAAGAAAAAGGATTGAAAATGCCTGAAACATGGGAAGACCTTTTACAAGAAGGACTTAAAGGTGAAGTATCTATGTCAAATCCAGCATCTTCTGGAACAGCGTATAATGTTGTTAGTGCTATTTTACAAACAAAAGGTAATGATGAAGGATGGAAGTATCTTGATAAATTAATTGATCAAGTTCCGTTCTTTACTGCAAGAGGAAGTGATCCAGCACGTCATGTTGTAAATGGAGAAGCGATTGTTGGAATTAATGCTAGTAATGGAGATAGAGATCTTGAGGAAAATAATGCTCACATTAAATTGGTTTATCCAAAAGATGGAACTGGATGGTGGCCACAACCAGTAGCAATTGTAGAAGGAACAGATGATTTAGATGCAGCTAAAGTGTTTATTGATTGGATTCTTTCAAAAAGAGGAATGGAAACTATAGCAAATGTACGTAATGCTGCAGTTGCTCGTACAGATGTAGAGATACCTGAAGGAATAGTAGACATAAATGATATTGAATTATTTATGACAGATTTCCAAGCTAATGCTGAAAAACGTGAGGAAATAATATCTGAGTGGAAAAAACATGTTGAGTAAAAGAAAGCAGAGTATTGAATATATTATATAATGATTATTAAGCTGGTGAGTATATTCACCAGCTTTTAGTTGTATTTGTCAAGGAGAGAATGAAATTGAAAAAGAGCAATGTGTTTATTAAGGTATTATACTGTTTACTGTTATTCTTTATTGTATATTTTGCATTTCTTCCTGTAATAAGCGTTATATTATATGGAATTAATTCAGGAGATAAAATAGGAATTACAGTTAATTATATCGAAAGAGCGTTACACTATTTGAAAAATAGTTTAGGAGTTTCATTTGTGGTTACATTACTTGCGACAACATTGGGATTGATGATGTCGTTTACTTTAAGGCGTTTAAAATTTAGGGGCCGTAATTTGTTAAGAATATTTTCATTATTACCATTAATTAATCCACCTTTTGTTGGAAGCATTGCATTTATTATGCTATTTGGGAGACGTGGATTAATAACTCATGAGTTATTAGGTTTAAATATAAGTCCGTATGGATGGCAAGGTGTTTTGTTCATACAAGTTTTAGGATTAGGGGCGTTAGCGAATATACTTATTTCAAGTTCTATTCAGAAAATAGATATATCTTTAGAAGAAGCTGCTCGTAATTTAGGAGCCTCAGAGAAAAAGGTGTTTTTTACTGTTACATTACCTATGATGATTCCAGAGATATCAAGTACAGCGTTACTAGTGTTTTTGGCTTCAATGGCTGATTTTGGAACACCGTTAATTATTGGGGGTAATTTTCAGACATTAGCATCAGATATTTATATTCAAGTTACAGGTATGTATGATATGCAAGCTGCATCAATATCAGGGATTTTTTTGCTTATTCCATGTGTTTTTGCATTTGTATTACAGAGATATTATATTCAAAGACGAACTTATTTTACAGATTATGTAGGCTCTAAGGATATTGAATATAAACAGATTAAATCATATGCGAAATACTTGTTAATATTCTGTACATCAATTTTTATTGGATTTGTATTGTTAAAATACGCATTTATAATAATAGGAGCCTTTACAAAACAATGGGGTTATGATTATACATTTACTTTTAATCATTTTAAATCAGTATTAAAAAGAGATCTTTCTCCTTTTTTAAATAGTGTTAAGTTAGCTACTTATGTTGCGTTCCTATCGTCTTCTATTGGAGTATTATTAGCTTATATTTTGCACAATAAGAGATTATTCATGTCATCTTTTGTTGATTTTATGGCGGTTTTACCAGCTGCTGTTCCTGGTATACTATTTGGAATTGGTTATTTGGTTACTTTTAAATA
>DAOUPR010000153.1 GCA_030626065.1 Clostridium sp.
AGTCTTTTAGGTCAAAATTGTCTAAAACTCCTGTTCCAATAGCTGTATTAAATAATTTCAACTCATCACTTGATAAAACATTCTCAATCTTTTGTTTTTCTGTATTCATTATTTTACCTTTAGAAGGCATTATAGTTTGGAATCTTCTATCTCTTGCTTGTTTTGCACTTCCTCCTGCTGAATCTCCCTCAACAACGATAAACTCACAAAATTCAGGCTTTTTCAAGGTACAAACAGCTACTTTACCTGCAAGAGGTGCAGTTCCTTTTCCTACTTTCTTTTTTTCAGCTTCATTAATTTTTTTAATTTTTTCTCTTCTTGAAGCTGCAGCAACCGCATTATTGATAATTACCGATGCAATTTCTTTATTGTCCTCAATCCATTCACATAATTTTAAATATGCAATTTCACTCATAAAAGTATATGCTTCATTATTTCCCAATTTAGTTTTAGTTTGCCCTTCAAATATAGGTTCACTTATTTTTATCTTGAGGATAGCAGTCATTCCTTCTCTTAGGTCATCCCCTTCAAAACCCTTGTCCTTCTCTTTTACAATATTTAGTTTTTTAGCCCATTCTTTAAATGCCCTAGTCATTCCTACTTTAAAACCAGTTTCATGAGTACCTGCTTCGGAAGTTGGTATATTATTAACATAACTAGCAATATTCTCTGTTGATGAATCAGTAAATTGAATACATATTTCACCGAATAAATTTATTTCATTTATTTCTTTCTCACCACTTAATAAAATCGGTTCTTTGTTTAATACTGATTTACTTTCATTTAAGTATTCAATAAAATCCAATAAACCTCTTTCAGAAAAATATGTTTTTGAGATATTTTCATCTTTTCTCTTATCAATAAATCCTAATAATATTCCTTTATTTTGAAAAGCAAGTTCTTGTAATCTTTCATCAATTAATTCAAATTTAAAATTAATAGTACTAAACACATCATTATCAGGCATAAAAGTTATTCTAGTTCCTGTATCTTTAGTTTTCCCTACTACTTTCAAATCTGAAACAGGTGTTCCTGGCATTTCTTTATCAAACTCTTTATCAAAGGTATTTTCAAATCTTTGTTTAAATATTTGCCCCTTTTGCCTAACTTCAACTTCAAGCCATTTTGAAAGAGCATTAACAACTGCCGCACCTACACCATGCAGTCCTCCAGATGTTTTGTAGTTTTTATTGTCAAATTTACCACCTGTATGCAATTCTGTAAAAACCATTTCAACACCAGATTTATTTTTCAAAGGATGAATTCCTGTAGGAATCCCTCTCCCATTATCTTCAATTGTTACGCTATTATCTTTATTCAAAATAATAGTAATTTTATCACCATATCCATTAGATACTTCATCTATAGAGTTATCTAAAATCTCCCATATACAATGGTGAAGTCCCTTTTGTCCAGTAGAACCTATATACATTCCCGGTCTTACTCTAACTGGTTCAAGTTTTTCTAAAGAAGTCAAGTCAGTAACTTCATATGACTGCTTTTTTTCTTCTATTACGCCCATAATATACCTCCACTTATGCATATCAGTTTTTTTCTTTAACACTGATATTTAATTGTACACTACTTTATATATTTCCTTGCCAACAAAAAAATAAGAACTCTCGTTCTTATCAGGCTATCTATTATATTTTACCCAATTTTTTAGATTAATACAAGTATCTATAATTCTTTTAAGATTATGATTATATCTTCTTTTATTCTAATTTTAATCTATTAGCTTATTTAAGCACTATTTCCCCTCAAATTTTACTTCTTCAAAATCTCAAGGTTTGTCCTTTTCTTTAGTAATAAACCCATTATCTAAAAATAAATATATTAAATAAATTATAAAAGAAGAAGATACTATCAATTTAATATAAATCTCTAGGGAATTAACCATTGATATCCTTCTTTGTAATTGCTTTATAATACTATTATATAATTACAAAGGCAAATTGTTATAGATTTTCATTTACACTTTTTTCTATTTTTTCTAAAAATACATTCATTTCTTCTTCTGATCCTATAGTCACTCTAAGATAATTATCAATTCTTTTTTTATTAAAATATCTTACTAAAACGCCTTTATTTTTCAATTCTTCAAATAATATTCTAGCATTAATAGAATTGTGAGAAATAAAAATAAAATTTGCTTTTGAATCAAGTACCGTAAATCCTATTTCTTTCAATCTTTGACTTACAAAATCACGAGTCTTAATAATTTCACACCTATTTTTTTGGAAATGTGCATCATCTTTAATAGCTTCAACAGCTGCAGCTGATGCCAATCTATCAATAGTATATGAATTAATAGAATTTTTAACCCTTTCTAAAGCAATAATCAAATCTTCATGCCCCATAGCAAACCCAACTCTCATACCAGCAAGGGATCTTGATTTAGATAACGTCTGAGTAACTAATAAATTAGGGTATTTTTTAATTAAATCTACAGATGAATCTGCACCGAAATCAACATATGCTTCATCTATAATAACTATAACCTCTCTATTATTATCTAAAATCTTTATTATTTGTTCTTTCGTAAGAGCTATACCTGTTGGAGCATTAGGATTTGGAACTAATACACCTCCCTCAGAATTGAACAAACCTTCAATATTAATACTAAAATCATTCTCAAGTGGTACTTCATAATAATCTATATTAAAAATATTTGCGTAAACTTCATAAAAACTGTAACTTATATCAGGGAAAACAATATTTTTTCCTGGTTGAAATAACGCCATAAATGCAAATGCAAGTACTTCATCTGAACCATTACCAACAAAAACATTTTTATCATCTAAAGAGTAATACTCACCTATAGTTCTTTTTAATATTGATGCATCCGGGTCAGGATAAAGTCTTAAATCATTACCAACAGTTTCTTTTATTGCATTAATTACTCTTTGTGACGGAGGATACGGATTCTCATTTGTATTCAATTTAACATATTTCTTATCTTTTGGCTGCTCACCAGGTACGTACGGTATTAATTTTTTTGTTAACTCGCTCCAATATTTAGTCATTTTATTTTTGCCCCTTTCATTACATTATAGTAATAAGTTTTTTTGTATAATACTCATAAAATCACGAAATAGATTTCAAATTATTTATCTTTTGATTTATTTCATTAAGTTTAAATAAAACCCAATTTAATTTAAATATTACAATATTAGAATTATTCTCATTAACTTTTACATAAACAAGTTCTTTTTCATCTATATTGTCATAATTCCAATACGAAACAAAATCACATTGTTTTATAAACTCAATATTTCCACCATACCAAACTTTATTCCAAATTGAATTGTTTTTAGCATATATTTTAAACCACGGTATTTGATAATTATCAAATAAATAGGTCGTTGCATATTTATCTTTATGAGTTAGAATTAGTTCATCTCTTGAGTCCCCATTAACATCCTCTAAAATCAACTTATTATTTGATAACCATGCTATATTAGGTAAATCATCCTCAATTTCTGCTTCTTTTTTTCTAATATGCTCAGCATTATCCATACCCCAGCTTACAATATTTAAGTTTTTATTATATTGTTCTACTAAATACGGTCTTTCTTTTTCATCATGAATACTCCCAACAATTAAAGCTGAATTCAAATAACCAAACAGCTGATATTGAAGTTCAAATTTATTATCGTCAAATTTATATGCCTTCACTTTTGAATCATAAAAAGTATATAATTGAAAGCCATCTTCTGATTCAACAAAATCCATAGAACCCCTATTCTTTTTATTAATTTTATTTTCTATTTCATCTTCTTTCCAAGTGCATACTTCTTGTATTCCCTTTTCTTTTATATTATACAAAGAATATGACTTATATATATATTCAGTATCCCAACTGAAATTTGAAAGTAAAATATATTTTTTATCTTGTCCAAATAAAATAAAATCATCAATTTCATCATATTTTAATTTTGTATCATTTAATTCAATACTTAAAGCGCTTTTATCATTATAGTATATCTTTAAATAATTATTTTTCCCTTCAGTAACAATTGTTGCTAATTCCTCATTTCCATCTTTATCATAATCTACAGTTCTTACCTTTCTAACTATACCATTTTCATCAAAAGAAGTAACCTTTTGATATCCTATGCAGCCTATATCACAAACCATTAAATCAATAAAAAACAGTGAATTTACTATTATAGAAATCAAAAAAATGATTCTAAGTATAATTTTGCCTTTACTATAAATATTCCATGGATTATTTACAAACATTTTCTTGGATTTCTCAAAAACATCTTCATCTACAACAAGTGTCGATGCCATAACATCATGGATAGTTAAATTATAGTCATTAAAGAAAGCTAAACAATATCCTAAAAGATATATTCTAAATGAAAAAACATCTCCTGTTCCACGTACAAAAGCTTGTATCAAAGTTAGCTTTTCACTATTAGTAGATACCACTTTTATTTTTAATATTTTCATACCAATACTTTGATTTAAAAAATACACTGTCAGAAAAGGATACAAAAATAAATTTATCATAACTAAAATTTTGAAATATTGATTCAAGTTCAAATTCACTATTAGTTCAAAAATCACTATAATAAAAAGAATATCAATTAATTTCGATAAAATTCTTTTTTTTAATGGGGAAACTATTATATGAAACTCTTCATTGCTATTTTGTGTGGTTTTATACATAATTTTACTTCTCCTAAAGTCATACTATTAATTCACTAGATTTGTAATGTTGTTGAAATTCTCTTTATTAAACACTTCAAATTTTCTTGTACTATCACATATCAATAATCATTTCAAACATTTCCATAATAACTAATTATATAAGATAATTGAATATTGAACAAGTTTCTTTTACTTTTTACAGCTCTTGGTATATCGAAACAAAAAATCACAAAAGTCTCCATTGGAGACTTCTATGATTTATATTTGTGTGTGTGTAATGAGTTAGTTACTCAATATTAATAATTAACATCTTCTCCATTGTAGATAGAAGTTAATAATGTTTCCATTGTTACTGCATCAATTTCTCTTGGATTTGATCCAGTACATGCATCTTTTACAGCATTTTCTGCTACAAATTTAGCATTTTCTTTAAAATCATCTTCAGAAATTCCATATTCTTTTAATGATAAAGGAATATTTAATTCTTTATTCATTTCTCTTATCATACTTATAAGTGCATCTGTTAATTCAGCATCAGATGAACCTTCTAAACCTAAATATTTAGCTATATCAGCAAATCTGTTTTCACAAACTTTTCTGTTATATTGAATTACATATGGAAGATAAATTGCATTTGCACAACCATGTGGTACGTGGAATACTGCACCAGTTTTATGAGCCAAAGAGTGTACTATTCCTAATAATGCATTAGAAAACGCCATTCCAGCCATACATTGTGCTAAGTGCATCTCATTTCTTGCTTCTTTATCACCATTAAATGATGCAATAAGATTTTCTTTAACCATTTTTGCAGCATGTAATGCTAATGGATCTGAGAAGGCAGATCTTTCTGATGCAACGTAAGCTTCAATTGCATGAGTAATAGCATCCATTCCAGTATGTGCAGTCAATTTTTGTGGCATTGTTTGAGCTAAGTCTGAATCAACAATAGCTATATCCGGTGTTATATTGAAATCAGCCATAGGGTATTTAATTCTTGCTTTATAATCAGTAATTACTGAAAAAGCCGTAACTTCTGTTGCTGTACCACTAGTTGAAGGTATTGCAATAAATTTAGCCTTTTGTCTTAATTCTGGTAAACCGAATGGTACTACTGCTTCTTCAAAAGTAAATTCAGGATATTCATAGAAAATCCACATAGCCTTAGCAGCATCTATCGGTGAACCTCCACCTATTCCAACAATCCAATCAGGCTCAAAGTCTCTCATAACTTCTGCACCTTTCATAACTGTTTCAACTGATGGATCTGGTTCAACCCCATCAAATATTTTAGTTTCGATTCCTGCTTCTGTTAAATTTGCTACAATCTTATCTAAGAAACCAAATCTTTTCATTGAGCCTCCGCCCATTACAATTATAGCTTTTTTACCTTTTATATTTTTTAAATTTTCTATTGAACCTGCTCCAAAGTAAATATCTCTTGGTAATGTAAATCTTGCCATATTTAATTCCTCCTCGTTATCTTTTATTATGCAACTATATATAGCAAATACCGTGCCAACTTTAGAAGAGCTAAAAGTCCCTATTTACACCATTCTTCGTTAGATAAATAACAAACAATCTTTTTTGTGTCCGAAAACTGAACACTTTTGCGTATATTTGTTGTTCAATTTTAGGACACTGATCAGTTTCAGGACACTTTTTTTTACACATCTAATTCGATTTTATACTTTTTCATCTTTGAATATAACGTATTTCTACTTATTTTTAGAATCCTAGCTACTTTCGAAATATTATATTCATATTTATCTAAGCTTTGTATAATATATCTTTTTTCTAAATCCTCCAAACTCACATCTTCATTACCAAACTGGACTTCTCTTGTTTCAGAAGTGTTTTGCTCATTTATATCAAATGATGTCTTACCATCTAGATTAACAAGGTTCTCAACATAATTCTCCAATTCTCTAATATTACCAGGCCATGAATATTCATTTATACTTCTTTTAATGCTTTCATTAATTATAGGTATTGGTTTATTTAATTTGTACGCTTTGTTTTGAAGAAAATGTCTTAACAGTAAACTTAAATCACCCTTTCTTTCTCTTAACGGAGGGAGTTCTATAGGAATAACCCTTAATCTGTAATATAAATCTTCCCTAAATGTTTTTTTTCTAACTTCTTCATATAAATTCTTATTTGTAGCTGCAATAATTCTGGTATCTATTTTTATTACTTTTGCTCCTCCTACTCTACTTATGTTGCCTTCCTGTAACACTCTTAATAGTTTAACTTGCATATCTAAAGGCATTTCCCCAATCTCATCAAGAAAAATAGTACCTCCATTAGCCAGTTCAAATTTTCCCGGTGCTCCACCTTTTTTAGCTCCAGTAAAAGCGCCTTCTTCGTATCCGAACAGTTCACTTTCTATCAAATTTTTAGGAAGAGCTCCACAATTAACTGCAACAAAACTTCCATCACTATTAGCACTATAATTATGTATACTTTGAGCCATTAACTCTTTACCTGTACCGCTTTCACCTTGAATTAAAATCGTAGAAGGGCTAAGAGCAACTTTTTTTGCAAAGTCTTTAACTTCTTTCATTTGTTCACTTTGAGCAATAATATCTTCAAAAGTATATCTAGCATTATATCCAGAATATTTCTTAACAATATTAAGCACATTTTGAATTTCTTTTAATAATACTACCATTGCAATTACTTCATCATTTAATACAATAGGAGTAATATCCATATTATATGTACCCTTAATTACTCCATCAAGGGAAT
>DAOUPR010000112.1 GCA_030626065.1 Clostridium sp.
ACATGTTTTATATTTGCACCTTTACTATATAAACATTTTTTAGTATTCTCTATTACTTCATTACTCATGAGATCCTTAACATCTACAATTCCTATACCATCATGAGTATCTAGTGTTGTAAACTGCTTTCTTGGGCAAATTTTTAACCAATTTAACAATCTTCTATTATCTCCGCTAAATAGTGTATGAAGTATAAGAGTTGGTAATGCAAAATCGTAGGTCCAAAAACCATTTTCTGCTATTTTTAAATGTATAGAATAATGCTCATGTATTTCAGGAAGTATCAAAACATCCTTTTGTTCAACTATATCTTTAACGAAATCTAATAATTCCCATGTATCTGGCTCAACGAAAAAGCAAGAGGTATCAACCTTCTTAGTAGCATACGCAAAAGCATCAATCCTTATTATTGATGCTCCATTTTCACAAAAATTTTCAAGTGTTTCTTTTATAAATTCTCTAGTTGAAGGTTTAGATACATCAAGATCTATTTGTTCTTCGTCAAATGTACACCATATCTTTTCCTTTGTTTTATCTTGAAATTCAACTTCAATGTATGGCGCTCTAGGTTTTCTAGTATAAATTTTAGCTAATTGTTCTTTAGTAGGTTCTCCATTATTCCAAAATTCTTTATACCTTATAAAATAATCTTTATATTCTGATGAATCTTTTTTCTCTAAAAAATCTTGAAAATATTTGGATGATTTTGATATATGGTTAATCATATAATCATACATCAAATAAAAATCTTTATTTAAATCTTTAATATCATCCCAAGTTCCATATTTTTCATCAACCTTCTCATAAGTCATAGGCGCAAATCCCCTATCCGCGGATGACGGATAGAAAGGTAAAATATGAACCCCTCCTATTATTCCTATATAATATTTTCTCAAAATATATGAGAGATCCTTTAAATCTCCTCCCATACTATTAGGATAAGTAATTAGCATTATTTTATTTTCAAATTTCAATTTATCTACCTCCTTTAAGTATGTTTGTAATGTTTTTATTTTTTTATATACCTTAAAATAGCTTGTGGATTTCATCGACGCCAGGTTCCTTTATAATTCTTCTTTTGCGCCTATACTCACTATACTATTTAGTTAAAATAATTTCTTCTCCATTACTAATTATTTTTATGTCTTTTCCTTCTAATAATTTATATTCACAAGAATACTTATCTACTGCAATATTAATTAGTCTACCTTTATAACCTACCTTAAAGGTATAACTATTCCATTTTTCTGGTAAAGTGGGTGCAAAACTTAGTACACCATCATGTGTTCTCATACCACCAAAACCATTTACTATGGCCATCCAAGTACCTGCCATATTAGCAGCATGGATTCCATCTTTGGTATTTCCTTGTATATTGTCTAAATCCATTCTTGCAGTTTTATTAAAATAATTATAGGCTTTTTTATAATATCCTACTTCATTTGCCATAACACTAAAAATACACATAGACAGAGAAGAATCATGAGTTGTAATTAATTCATAAAAATCATAATCTCTCTTCTTTTGTTCCCTAGTAAATCTATGGCTTAATAAAAATTCAGCTAATACAGTATCTGCTTGTTTACATACTTGGTATCTGTAAATTACTAATGGATGATAGTGAATTAATAATGGATAGTTTTCCTTAGGAGTGTTTTTAAAATCCCAAACTTTTTTGCTTAAAAAAGTATCATCCTGCTCATAGATTTTAAGTTTTTCATTATAAGGAAGGAACATACTATCCCCTGCTTTTTTCCATAAGGCTATTTCATCATCCTTTAAATCTATTTTTTTAACTAATCCTTCATAAGTTTTCTTTGAATTTTCTTTAATCCAATTAGCTACTTCATAGGCATAATCTAGGTTTTCTTTTGCCATTAAATTAGTGTAAAAATTGTTGTTTACTAAGGCAGTATATTCATCTGGGCCTGTAACACAATTTATACAAAATTTATTTTCTTTATTTTCAATAAAATCTCCTAAATCAACCCAAAACCTAGCTGTTTCAAATAATATTTCAGCGCCATAATTCAGCAAAAATTCAGTATCCTGCGTTACATCAATATATCTTTTTATAGCAAAAGCTATATCAGCATTTATATGATATTGCGCAGTTCCTGCTGGATAGTAAGCAGAACATTCTTCCCCATTTATTGTTCTCCATGGGAATACTGCACCTTTTGAATGTCCCATTTGGAGAGCTCTTTCTCTTGCTTGAGGTAAAATGTTATATCTATATTCTAAAAGTTTTCTACTTATTTCAGGAGTATTATACAGAAAAAATGGAAACATATACATTTCAGTATCCCAGAAATAGTGCCCCTCATAGCCTTCTCCTGACAAACCTTTTGCTGCAATATTAGTTTTCCCATCTGTCCCTACTGATTGAAGAAGGTGATACATGTTAAATCTAATTCCTTGTTGAAGTGCTATATCTCCTTCTATTTTTATATCAGCCTTGTACCAAAAATCTTTTAAATATTCATTTTGTGCAATTTTTATTTCTTCATAACCTTTTACCATAACTTCCTTTAAAATTTCTTTTGTTTTATCAATCAAAACGTTCTTTTCATATTCTCTACTTGTTGTATAAGCAATATATTTATTTAATACTACTGGTATATTTTTTATAGCTTCAATCTCATATTCAATACTTAAAGATAATTCTTCTGACCTAGTACTTACTATGTATTCATTTCCAGTAATTATTTCATGTTCTGCTGCACAAGCTAAAGTTAATTTACTATTTTTTGTAGTCTGAGTTAAAGCTATAAAATTTCCATCATTAGTTTTATTTTCAACTGATAACACTCTTCCTTTTAATCCAGAACCTACCCTGGGATCATTTTCTGTAACTGCATTTGTAATATTACCATCAATAGTTGATACTATTTTTATTTTCCCATTAAAGTTTAATGGAGTTATTTTATAATTTATTGCTAATAAATTTTTATTTTCAAAACTTGCTAATCTTTCTATTTCTATTTTAATAGATTTTCCTTCAGAAGATTTCCATATTAGAGTTCTATATACTATCCCTTCTTTAAGGTTTAAAGTTCTTTTATAGTTCTCAATTTCACCTTCTAGCATGTTAAATTCTTCATCTTCAACAAATATTTTTATAATTTTGCTATTAGTAACATTTACCATAGTTTGACTTTTTTCAGCATATCCATAAGCTACTTCGCCATACTTTATTATCTCATTTTCATAAAAGCCATTTAAATATGTGCCTTCTAATCCTGTGTTTTTAGGTCCATAATAACCTTCTTCAAAATTTCCTCTTATTCCTAAATATCCATTTCCTATAGAAAAAATTGTTTCATTTATATAGTTATTTTCAACACAAAAATTTTCTTCCACTATTGACCATTCATCATAAAGATACCTATTTATCATATTTTCTTTACATCTCCAATACTATATTATATTATAACAAATATCTGTAATAATCCTTTTAAGAAAATGAATAGATTCATCTATGGCATGTATTGAATCAACCATAGGAAATTCTATATTCATATCCCAGTATCCGTTATTCCAATGAGCCACGTCAAATATACCGTACATAGAATCACAAATTTAACTTATTAAACATTAGAAGATTCAAAAACTTTCATGGCAAGCGCAATTGCCCCACATGTTCCAGCTGCTTGACCAAGCTCCGGGTACACAATATAATCATCGATATTTTTCAATATTTCATCCTTTTGAATATATCCATTTAAAAGTTCTATAACATATTTTCTAATCTTAGGGAATATTTGCTCTTGTTGCATAACTCCTCCACCCATAATTATTTTTTGTGGAGATACTATAAGAATATAATTAACTAAGGCTTGAGCTAAATAATAAGCTTCCAAATCCCACGCTTTATGATTTTCGGGTAATTCAAACCCTTTAACTCCCCATCTATCTTCTATTGCCGGTCCTGAAGCTAACCCTTCTAGACAATCTTTATGGAATGGACATTTTCCTTCGTATACATCCTCTGCATGTCTTCTAACAAATATATGCCCCATCTCAGGGTGAAGCAATCCATGAATCAATTGATTTTCAACTACTGCACCTGCACCAATACCAGTGCCAATTGTTATATACAAACAACTATCAAGACCCCTTGCGGCTCCCCATTTCAGTTCACCTAGAGCAGCCCCATTAACATCAGTATCTAAGGTCTTTGGTACATCAAAATGTTTATCTAATTCTTCAATAATATTATAGTTTGCCCAACCTGGTTTTGGTGTAGTTGTTATTGATCCATAAGTCTTACTTTTCCTATCAGGATCTATTGGCCCAAAACAACCTATTCCCATTGAATCAAATTCTTTTCCTTCGAAAAATTCTATTACTTTTGCCATGGTTTCATCTGGTGTAGTTGTTGGAAAAGATTCCTTTTCTAAAATTTCTCCTTTTTCATTACCAATAGCACAAATAAACTTTGTACCTCCTGCTTCAATTCCTGCAAATAACATAATCTACCTCCTAAATATAACTACTATTTAACTCAATGATTCTACTAATAAAAATATGAATTCTATGCTCATTTATGATATTTGTGGTTTGAAACCAAGAGTTAAAGAAAATAATCCTAAAACACTTATTTCTGAGGTTAATGGACAAAAATCTCACACAAAGTTACTAAAACCTAGATTCCGTGTCAAATTAAAAGAATAATGGGGTGATAATTGCATAATCACATATCGGTCAGTTTTTATTATTTTAGCAGCACCTTTTGCGGTATAAGCATTTCCGCTTCTTACAAATCCAGTGACGTATACTTTTAATTCATAACAAAAATCAAATCAAATTGATTAATTAATGGATCGTTTTGAAATAACTTTATTCGTTTAAGGTTATACCTAAAATATACTTTCTTTTAACCATATTTTTCACAAAAAAATATGAAGAGTATTAACTTCGTCAATACTCTGACACATCTTAAATATATTTTAGAAAACTATAATCAATACTTTTACTTACTAATAATTATAATACTTCACTTAAATCAATGTTTTTAGTTTCATCATAAATTATATCTGCTTTACATAATACATCTTTATCGCCAATTCCAACCGCATACATTCCTGCAGCCTTTATAGCTTCTACTCCCGCTTTTGCATCTTCTATACCTATACACTGATAAGGTTCTATTTGTAACCCAGCAGCCGCTTTCAAAAATATATCTGGCGCTGGCTTCCCTTTTTCAATTTCATTTGGATTTACTATATAATCAATATAATCTTTAATACCCATGTTTTCAATAAGCATCGGTGCATTTCTAGAGGCACTACCAATTGCAATTTTTATTCCTCTTTTTTTTAATTCTTCAAACAGTTCTTTAACGCCGTCGAAAAGATTTTCTTCTGTAAAAGTTTTAATCATTTTTTTATAGTTTTCATTTTTTCTTGTTGCAAATTCATATTTTTGTTTTTCTGAATATTTCTCTATTTGACCACCATACATAAGTATTTCGTCTAAAGATTCCATTCTCGAAATACCTTTTAATCTTTCATTAAATACTCTGTCAATTGTAATATCTAATTCTTCAGCAAGTTCTTTCCATGCTAAATAATGTTGCTCACTAGTTTCCGTCAAAACTCCATCCATATCAAAAATAAATAATTTAATTTTTGTCATTTATTTACTCCTCATGTAATATAATCATTTCTCTCCATCCATCCTAATTCCTTGCATAAAATATTTATTCAATACTATATATATAATCAGAATTGGTATAAGCGAAATCACACTTGCCGCCATAACCTCATCCCATTGAGTTATTCCTCCGTATCTACTCATCATAGATTGAATTCCTACTGTTAAAGTATATTTTGAAGGATCTGATAAATATAGTTTTGGTTTTAAAAATTCATTCCAAAATCCTAGAAATACAAATACAGATTGCGTTGCAATAGATGTTTTTGCCAAAGGCATAGAGATTCTAAAAAATGTACTTATTCTTCCTAATCCATCAATAGCAGCAGCTTCTTCAATTTGTTTAGGGAAATTAATGTAAAACTGACGCATCATAAATATATAAGTTGCATTAACTGCAGATGGTAAAATTACTGCTCTATATGAATTTAACATACCAAGATTCTTTACAATCAAATAATTAGGAATAAGTAAAACTTGTGCTGGTACCATAATTGATACTAACACAGCATAAAATACCATGTTTTTACCTTTAAATGTTAACCTTGCTAATGAATAACCTGCCATAGAATTAAATATTACATTAAGTCCTGTTCCTAGTGTACATATGAAAAAGGAGTTAACTACCCATCTTGGAAAATTTGGATCATGTAAAAACAATTTTTTGAAAGCGTTAACTGTAAAGTTATGGGGAATAATATTCAACCCACCTCCAGTTATTTCTTTATACGGTTTAACAGAAGCAGAAACCGCCCATAAAAATGGGAATAATGTGAAAGCGGCATATAAAATTAGTATGATATATAGTAACCATATCCAATGTTTTTTCTTTTTCATAATTTACCAGCTCCTAATATAATCTCTCAGACTTATTTATCTTCTGTGCTATAATTGAAACACTAAAAATAACAAGTGATAATACAATTGCCGTAGCAGTTGCAAAGCCCATAGTATTATTTTGTCCAAAAGCATTTCTATAAATTAGTAATGCAACTGTTAATGTTGAATTTTCTGGCCCACCTGATCCGTTAGAGAAAATATAGGCTTGGTCAAACATTTGAAAAGTTCCTATAATTCCCATCAACAAAACAAAAGTCGTGATAGGCTTTAATTGTGGTACTGTTATATAAAAGAATTTTTGTACAGCATTTGCCCCATCAACTTCTGCTGATTCATAGGTACTATTAGGAATTTCTTGTAATGCTGCCAAATAAATTGTCATGAAGAAAGGTACCGTTGACCATATATTCATGGACATAATAACTTTTAACGTAAACTTAGCATCGTTTAAAAAGTTTATAGGTTTATCAAAAAAACCTAATTGTAAAGCAAACTGATTGATAGGTCCTGTCAAGCTAAATAAAAACATAAACATCATTGTTAAAGCAGCACTTGATGTTAATGTTGGCAAGAAGAAAATGGTTCTAAACTTTAACTCCCCTTTTAATTTACTATTAAGTACTGCAGCCATAATTAGAGCTAACATTGTTTGTATTGGTACCACAAAAGCTACGAAAGTGGCTGTATTTTTAAATGCTATTCTAGTTTTAGAATCTGTAAATACTCTTTTATAATTGTCAAAGCCAACATACTCATAATAACCTGTAAATAAATTAACCTTATGAAAAGAAATATAAATGGCAAATAAAATGGAGGCTATAACAAAAGTGCCAATAATGATAATGGCTGGTAATACAAATCCCCATCCTTGAACTTCCTCAAGTTTTTTTTGTTTTTTTAACATAAATCACCAATCCTTTAAAATACAGCTTTCCTAAATCATATCATCTAAGAAAGCTGATTTATTTAAAACATAATGTAAAGTATGAATTATTGGTTTGCTTCTATTGGTTTGCTTCTATTGTTTTATTTGCTTCTTCTTCTGCTATTTTAAGTGCTTCTGATAATGTACGTTCACCTTTTACAACAGATGGAATATAGTTTTTGTATTCATTGTTGATTGTATCCATTGTAGATCCTTTTTGCCAAGGTATAGCATAATCTGCTCCTACAATATGAGGTGCTTTTACTACATCACTTTCAACTTGAGTTTGTTCTGCTACATCTTTACGAGAAGGTAATACCCCTGCTCCTGTAGTCCATGTTTCCATTCCTTCTGTACCTGTTAAATACTTTATTAATTCTTTTGAAGCATCAACTTCTTTGCTTGCTGCACTTAAGCCATATCCAACTGTAAATACCATAGTTCCTTTTTGACCATCAAATGTAGGAATTTCTATTACACCATAATCTACATCTGGGAAGTTTTGTTCTAAAAATCCTAATACCCAGTTTCCCTCAATCATAATAGCTGTTTTTTCATTACCAAATGCATCACCATTCCAACCAGTACCTAACTCTGCTGGTGTTACAACTTTTCCAGCTTTAGCAGCTTCCATTAATGGAGTTAAGTTTTCTATTACTTTGCTGTCACCTAAGTTAGAGTAGATTTCGTCTTTAACAACAGAAGCTCCTTTTGCTTCAGCAAAGTACATGTTTCTTGCTAAATCTTGATTGTAAGTCATAGCCGCTACACCTTCTGGTAAGTTAGCTTTTAAATTTGTAAGAAAATCGCCATTCCAAAGTTCTTCTAATGTTTTTGGAATATCTTCTTCGTTTACCCATTTTTTATTATAGTATAAAGCTAATGTTGAATAGTCTTTACTTACTGCATAGAATTCACCTTCATTTGCGAAAGCATTTTTCAATGGTTCATAAAATTCATCTAATTCAAATTCATCTGCATCAAGAGGTGCTAATACACCTTGTTGGATAAAAAAAGGTGCCATATATGCATCTACATAAAATACATCTGGTCCAGTTCCACCAATTAATTCTGCTTGAAGCTCCGTATTATAATCTGAATATATTCTTTCTTCAACTTTAATACCTGTTTTTGCGGTAAAATCTTCAATTGTTTTTGTGAATGCAGCAGTCTCAGCATCATTACCACCCCAACGTCCAACAACAACTGTTTTCCCTTCTAAGTTATTGGTAGTATCTTTCTCATTAGTAGCATTATTACCATTGTTTGCACAACCAGCGAATAAACCTAAAGCTAAAACCCCCGTAATTAGTACTGAAAAAATTCTTTTCATGTTAATCCTCCCTTAATTGTTTTATTAAAAACATATGTGCATATGCATACATGTTTTATTACATCTTAAACCTTATCATAAATTATTTCTTTAATTCTATACCCAATCAACAATTTATTTAGACTTAAAGTCAATGATCTTTAATTGTTATAACTGAAACTAATTTTGTCTTTAAGTGTGAAAACTTTTCCATAACTTACAAATTCAAGACTTTGATTATTTTTAGTTTCATTTTTAATTGTTATATTTTTTTGAGTTATTGTAACACTAAGTTCATCACCATGCCAATTAATTACAAATTCTAATTTCTTCCATTTTTTTGGCAAATGGGGTTCAATTCTCAGCTGCCCTTTCAGCATTCTTATACCGCCAAAACCATTCACAACGCATTGCCAAATGCCTCCTAATGAAGCTGCATGAATTCCCTGATCGCTTGTTTTCATATTAGGTCCCAAATCAATATATGTAGCTCTTTTGAATAGTGAATAAGCCAAT
>DAOUPR010000111.1 GCA_030626065.1 Clostridium sp.
ATTCCTATTTATTTAATATTACTGGCCCATCTTATCGAATTAAAGACAAATTAAAATTAAATAAAACTGAGGAGTCTTAATTGCACAGAATTGAGGAGATTTAACTTGACATTTATAATATGCGAAAAAGGTAATTAGGTCTATCTGTATCCAACTCATTGGCCCTAGTGAGAGTGTGTCTACTATGGGGTGTTAGTACGATTTATATGCTTATGGGTATTTGGAGTTTAAACAAAAGAATTCAAAGTTAACTCGTAACGTTCATGAGTTGATGTGTAATGGTGATAAATAATAAAAGACCAAGAGGTGCAATTGATGAAGAAAAAGTATATTATTATTTTTGGTATAGTAGTAACTATGTTCATAGGTGGTTTGATGATTTTTTATTTTATTAGATGGAATAACAATTATTCTAATACTATAAATTTAAATTGGAATATTGAATTATCTAAATCCTATAAGGAAATTTATTCACAGGAAAGTGAGTCGAGTTTTCATGGGGATGGAGAAAGATATCATATTTTTGAATATGAGAATAATGATTCTCTTAATTCATGTGCAGATGTAGACTGGAAAATTAAAAAGGATTTATCTCTTGAAGATGATATAAATAGTATACTTAAAAATTTAGGCGTTTTAGATAAGTATTCACCTGATTTTGAAAAGGAATATAAATATTATTTTATAACAGATTATAAAGATTTTTCAAAGATATATTTAATATTTATACCTGAATTAAATAAACTTTACATAATTGAGCAATTTATATAACAAACTGAATTAGTTAGAAAATTACTTGAGTAACAACACAAATTTCATATACTGCATTGAGATGATAATATATAATAAATTAAGTTTAAATCAGTTAGGAGCGATAATGTGACTAAGATTAAAAAGACATATATAATAATTTTTTTCATAATTATGAGTTTGTTAGCGATATTATATTTCAATAATAAAAAGCAGAAATTAGAATTAAGTGGATATGGTTTTGCTCATGAAAGTAATGGACAAACGGATGATTTACATATAGGAGATATTTTAATAAAAATTAAAATAATTACGAAAGCAATTAGTTGAAAGGGGAATTTATTTTGCTTATTCAGAAATGTGAAAATTGCGGTAACAAATTTAAATGGAAAGATGTTGCTAAATCATTTTGGTTGAGATATAGGCCTATTAAATGTGATAATTGTAATATGGTGCATTATATAAAAGTATCAAGTCGGTTAATAATTAGTTTATTGCTTGGAATATCTCTATTTTCTCAATATTTTTTTTCGGAGTTATTTAACTCTATATTTCCTATATTTATTTTCTTTTTTATATTTGTTTGTTTAATACCGTTTTTTTCAAGATATTATATAAAGAATAAGAAAAGCAAATAAGCAATAAATTTTAGGGCTATATTATGGTGTAAAATTCTTAAACTATGAAGAAGTTCGGATTAAATAAGGATTGTCATTTGGTTAATTAAAACTTTTGAAAAGGAGGGAAAGTTTTGAGTGGAGCAGATTTATTCTTAATGATTATTATTTTAATACCAATATATACACTTTTGATTTGGGCATACATAAATCCTAAAGCAAGCTATTTGTTTGGAAGAAGATGGATGTACAAAGAAGAACCTGAATTCACAGAAGAAACTATAAAGTTTTTTAAAATGTCAACAATGATTTTTATTGTTATAATAACTTTTGTGCTAGTATTATTTGTTTATGGAAGTTTTAATAATTAATTTAGAATCCTTTGAAAACTGTTTTAACACAGAAGAAAAAGAAATTAGAATGATGAACTTCAATAAAATGAGGTTCTTTTTTACTATGTATTATCTAATAATTATAGAAAATATTGATTCTGATGAATTTAGATATATTGTATTACATGAATTATCCCATCTAAAGAGAAAGGATATCTTTATAAATTGGATAGTAACACTTTTACAATGTATCTACTGGTTTAATCCTATTGTTTTATATGGGTTATTTAAAATGAAACAAGATTGTGAATTAGCCTGTGATACACATGTTATTTCTTATTTAGAGAGCCTTGAGGGAATAAGATATGGGGACACTTTAATAAAAACAATAACATTAAGCAATGATAAACATTGACTACCTTGTATAACTTCATTAAATAAAAATAAATTTGAATTAAAAAGGAGGATTACAATGATAACTAAATATAAAAAGCTATCTCTTAGAGGTATTGTCTTTGGTGTTGTTCTAATTGTAAGCATTGGATTTATTGGAATTACAAATGGTATAACAAAGGGTGATGGTGATATTTCAAATAATGATGCTAATAAAGTTATTGCAAATAATAATGAAAAAATAACTAATTCAATTACTATAACTCTAACAGATAATATGGAAGCGCTTAATAATCCAGATATTATGAAAAAATTATGAACGGAAATTCCTATAGAATGAAAGAAACATAAGAATGGTTAAATAGTCATGAAGACTAATTTCCATCTTTTAGTGGAAAGGTTTTTATTTATTATTTGGATTAAAAATTATGTATAAAATACAAATGTACTTTCTTAACAATTTTTTCTGCAAATTTGACATATAAAAAAACTCCTTTTTGTAATATTACATTATCTAAATTATTGACAAGAAGGAGTTCTTTTTATTTAATTCACATAAAAATTTTTACAGGCTCATTTAAGATTACCATCGTTTTTATGTAATAAAACAATTTATTTTGACATAGTTTCACATTCTGCAGCACAACGATTACAGATGTCTGCACAATTCTTACAATGATATTGTGAGAAATTAGCACATTCTTCACCACATGCTCTACAAATTTGAGCGCATAAAGAACACATTTGTTTTGAAAATGCACTATCTCTAGCCATAAATTGAGCAGCTTGAATACATATATCTGCACAATCCCTATCTAGTTTTATACAACGAGTCATCATTTTTACATCTGGTTCATTTAAACAAGAAGTTGCACACCACTCACATACTTGAGCACATTCTAAACAAATATCGATACATTTTTGATATTTTTCATTTGAGGTTATTGTTGACATCATAATTAATCACTCCTTTTTTATATCATTTTATATAGTATTATGTGTATTTTATTAGGACATATACATTTATCGAAAATGAAATGTATAGAAAATATATTTAGAAAAGAGCCATTATTACGATATCCTACAGTAAATGTAGGATTTAACACACTTAAAGCATTTATTTTTAAAATAAATTATTATAAAACTATATTTTAGTGTGTTTATGAAAGGATACTAATTGGAATATAAATTGCTTTTATAAGATATAATTAAATTTTAATAAGGGGGTTGCTTTAAAAATAGAGAATTATAAAAAAAGACTAATTAACATGACTAAAGCTTTATGGTATGGAAGGAGATATTAATGCATAAAAAAATTACAGCAACGGTTTTAGCAGCTACTATTTTAATTTCATCGAGTTCTTATACAGTAGTATTTGCAGATACTTTACAGCAAAAGTTAGAAAAACAAAATAAAGAATTAAAGTTGAGTCAAAGTAAGTTGGCTGAATCGGAGAAGATAGTTGAAAAATTAAATTCTAAAATAGAAGAGTTTGACTATGACATTGAAAATACTTTATATGAAATTGATGAATTAAATAATCAAACAGAAGTCATTGAGGAAAAAATTAAACAAACTAAAAAAGAAATAGAACAAATCAAACTAGAAATGAAAGATGAAAAAGATTTATATAACAAGAGAATGTCTGCTATGTACATAAGTGGAAAATTTAGTTTTATTGAAGTTCTTTTAGGGTCAAGAAGTCTAAGTGATTTATTTACTAGGATTCAGACAATAAAGAAATTAACAGAGATTGATAATAAGTTAATGACATCTTTAAAAGAGAAGCAAGGTGAATTAGAAAATAGTAACATAGAAATGGATAAAGAAACAGAAAAATTAACAAATACTATAAAAATTCTAAATGAAAAAATGTCCAAGCTTCAGAAAGATAAAGAAGAACAAAAGAAATATATTGATGCTGCTAAGAAAGAAGTGACAGCATATGCAAATGTTGTGCAAGCTGATAAAAAGCAAATAGAGAAGACGAAAAGGTTAATTTTAGAAGCAAAAGCGAAGGAAGTTCGTGCTAAGAAAGATAGTAATCCTATATCTAGAGGGAATTCAAAAGTTTCTTCAAATGCAATTATTGCTTATGCGTCTAATTTTCTTGGAAGGCCATATAAGTGGGGTGGAAATGGACCAAATTCTTTCGACTGCTCAGGGTTTACAAAATATGTTTTTGCTCATTTTGGTATAAAAATACCTAGAGTTTCAAGGGATCAAGCAAGAGCAGGTAAGTATGTGCCAAAATCTCAGTTACAAGCAGGTGACTTAGTATTTTTTGCAAAACCTGGAAAACCAGTACATCATGTAGGCATATATGTAGGAAATAATTCAATGATTCATGCACCTCAAACTGGAGATGTAGTAAAAATATCTTCTCTTTCAAGAAGATCAGATTATTATACTGCTAGACGTTTTAAATAGTAAAAAAGCTTCCGTATAGGAGGCTTTTTAGTATATTCATGCATATTTTATATTTGCTTGTAAAGAATATTTTTACTAGGCTATTTAATATGCAATTACAACTTAGTCAAAAAGAGAGAATGTTTTTAGAAGATGGAAAGATTCAAGAGGAAGTTTGCATTCAAAAATACAATAATTATGCAGAGCAAGCTCAAGATCAAGATCAAGAGTTGAAGTAATTGTTTACAAAACTTGCTGGACAAGAGCAACATCACTACACCATGATTGATGAAATGCATAAAGAGAAAGAACAAAATATGTCTCACGGGAACCAACCTCAGCAAGCTGTAACTAGAAATAATCTCATCGGTGCAATGAATAACTAAAGGGTTAAAGTGTTTTGTACTGACTTACTAGCTAAAGAGAAATATGTTTCAGGCACTTATTATATAGATATTTTTGAATCTGCTAACCCTACTGTTAGGCAGGTAATGAAGCATATTCAATGAGATGAACAAAACATGGAAAATATTTTGAAGAGAATTAAATATACTGAGGAAATAACTTATTTTTATAGGGAGAGTAGTGTTGTAACTAAGAGAATAATTGAATATAATTTTGTTTTATTTATTGGAATAGTTGGTAGTGTATTTTATTATAATATTCATTTATAAATACAAAAAGATAGTGTCTTAAAGGATGCTATCTTTTTGTATTAGGCAATAAAGTTTAATAATTACAATTGGATTAAATGCTACAGAAATTGTGTTATATGATACAGTTAAATAAAAAATAAATGAACTTAGTGAAAAGGACTAGATTTTCTCTATATCGAAAAGTTGGCATAGCAATTGCTAGTATGTATTGTAATATAACGTAAGGAGGAAAATATAATGAGAAATTTTAACGATTATAAAGAAGTTGGAGTGAATGAAAATGCTAATGGAAATGAAGATAACATGGATCACAAGAAATATGGATTGCTAATGGTGCTATGCTGTTTATTACCGATATTATTAATTATGGGAATATCTTTATTAGGTTTTAAAGGAGTATCTTTTTCATATTTGATATTCTTATTATGTCCTCTTATGCATGTCGGAATGATACTATTTATGTTTAAATCAAAAAAAAGGTAGTCATAATTAAACCAGCTAGTAATTGTCAATAGTTTTTTTGCAAAAAGTAAAACAATAGCATGTATTGAGTATAGTGATTGGATGTTTATCACAAATATACCTGAAAGCCTGCTGCTTTTTATAAGTGAGTGCATTTTCTTCAGTAAATTTTTAAGTTGAGTTTTAATGGTTCATATTAATGTATTTCTATTTGCATTAAGAATAGCTAAATAAGTTTTACATGTAATAGAGGTATCAATAGCAAATAATGGAACAACTGATATAAGAAGAATTTATTTATATAGCAAAGTTCCTACTAGGTGATTCTTTATTTTTATACGATGTGCTTTTAACTATACTGTTTTCAGTTATTTTGAGGGTAAATTTAGTATTTGTGATATTTAATATGGTAAGGCGTAGATGGTGTTATGGAGGTCATAGGACACATAATAAATATTAATTTGAAAATAATAAAAAAAGAGAGATTTATTGAGAAAATAGGTCTTCATTATTGAAATAATAAAAGGAGTAAATTTAAATTTTAAAGGGGTTACATTATGTCAATTAAAATAGGTGTGTTTAAAATAGGTGGTATGACTTGTGCATCTTGTGCAAAAGCGGTGGAAAAAAGTGTAGGTAAATTACAAGGCGTTAACAAAGCAAATGTCAATTTTGCTACAGAAAAGTTAAATGTTGAATATGAAGAAAATAAAGCTAATGTAAATCTTATAAAAGAAGCAATTGAAAAAGCTGGATATGCAGTTGAAGAAGAAAATAATTTAAAAGAAGTTACTATACCAATCTCAGGAATGACTTGTGCTTCATGTGCTACTAATATTGAAAAATCTATAGGTAAACTTAATGGGGTCAGTAAAGTGAATGTTAACTTTGCAACAGAGAGGGCAAACGTAACTTACGATACAAATTTAGTTCGAATTTCTAACATTAAAGAAACTATTGAAAAGTCAGGATATAAGCCATTAGAAATTGAAGCTGGACCAAAAGTTGATGAAGAGAAATATAGAAGAAATAGACAAATAAAAGCACTTTGGAAAAAGTTTATTTTATCTGCTGTATTTTCTGTTCCTTTATTGTATATCGCTATGGGACATATGTTAAATTTATATTTACCTAAAATAATAAGTCCAGAGTATTATCCTCTAAATTTTGCTTTAATACAGTTATTATTAACAATACCAGTTGTTATAGCAGGTAACAAATTTTATTTAGTAGGATTTAAAGCTTTATTTAGAAAAAATCCCAATATGGATTCACTTATAGCAATTGGAACTAGTGCAGCAATTCTATATGGATTATATGCTGTGAAAGAAATAGCCTCTGGTAATGTTGAATTTGCTAAAGATTTATATTTTGAGACTGCAGGAGTTATAATTACCCTAATTCTTCTAGGTAAATATTTGGAAGCAATGTCTAAAGGGAAAACTTCTGAAGCTATAAAAAAACTTATGGGATTAGCACCAAAAACAGCTACAATAATCAAAGAGGATAAAGAAGTTGTAATTCCTATTGATGAGGTAGAAGCTGGAGATATTATACTTGTAAAACCAGGAGAAAAAATACCGGTAGATGGTGTAGTAATTGAAGGTAATACATATGTAGATGAGTCAATGCTAACAGGTGAAAGTTTACCAGTAGAAAAGAGTAAAGGATCTAATATAACAGGAGCAAGTTTAAATAAAAATGGAATGATAAAATTTAAAGCCACTAGAGTTGGAAAGGAAACAGCCCATAAAATTAAGACTATTGTTTTTGACAAAACAGGAACTATTACAGAAGGAAAGCCCGTTGTTACAGATATAATAAATGCAGAGGGTTTTGAAAAAGAAGAAATATTACAATTAGCTGCATCAGCAGAAAAAGGATCAGAACATCCATTAGGTGAAGCTATTGTTTTAGCTGGGGAAGAAAAAAGTTTTAGTTTTATGAAAATAGAAAAATTCAGTGCAGTTCCTGGGCATGGAATAGAAGTTATAATTAATAAAAAGAATATATTTTTAGGAAATAGAAGATTTATGGATTCAAAAAATATTAATATTTCATTACAAGAGGAATCAGATAGATTAGCAAATGAAGGAAAGACACCAATGTTTATAGCTATAGATAATAAGCTAGCAGGTATAATAGCTGTAGCTGATGTAACTAAACAAAATAGTATGGTAGCAATAGATAAACTTCATGGGAGGGGTATAAAGGTTGCTATGATTACCGGTGACAATAAAAGAACTGCTGAAGCAATAGCAAAACAAGTAGGGATTGATATAGTTCTTGCTGAGGTTTTGCCAGAAGATAAAGCTAGTGAAGTTAAGAAACTGCAAAAAGGTGGCGATATAGTAGCAATGGTTGGTGATGGTATAAATGATGCACCGGCATTAGCACAAGCTGATGTAGGTATTGCTATTGGTTCTGGTACTGATGTAGCAATGGAGTCAGCAGATATTGTTCTTATGAAAAGTGATCTTTTAGATGTAGTTACATCTATTCAGTTAAGTAAAAAAACTATTAGGAATATTAAGCAAAATCTATTTTGGGCATTTGCTTATAATACTGCTGGGATTCCATTGGCATCAGGAATTTTCTATATATTTGGAGGACCTAGATTAAATCCTATGTTTGCAGCAGCTGCTATGTCATTTAGTTCAGTATCGGTATTATTAAATGCATTAAGATTAAAAGGGTTTAAACCTGTAATAAAATAATAATTTGGAGGTATTATGATGAAAAAATTAAAACTTAAAAATCAAAAGAAAAAATGGATCTTATTTGGAACAAGTACAGTCGCTATAGTCATTATTGCTATACTAACACTGGCTACCGGTAACAACTCAGAACCTATAGATATAGCAACCAATGCCACAGGACAACTCATTATCAACAAAGCAGATATAACCAAAACCGCTTCCTTCTATCCTTATGAGTCTAATGGTACTTATATGGAAATTATTGCTGTAAGAGCTAATGATGATACCGTAAGAACAGCCTTAAATACTTGTCAGGTATGTTATAACTCTGGTAGAGGCTACTATGAACAATTAGGTGATAAACTTATCTGTAACAATTGTGGTAATCAATTCACCATCGATCAGATTGAAAGTATTAAAGGGGGATGTAACCCTGTACCAATTCTTGATGAAATGAAAACGGAAGATATAGAAACAATTGCTATTAATCCTGAATACCTTGTAGCATTCCAACCACTTTTTAATAATTGGAAGAAATAATGATGGATACTATACTATATGTTGAAGGAATGACATGCTCTCACTGTGAAAACAAAATTATAAAAAATCTTCTTTTAATAGAAGGTATTACTTCTGTAAATGCCAAAGCATCTAAAAATCAGGTGTCTTTGGTATATGATCAATCGGTAGTAACGATTGAAGAAATCATACAAATTATTAAAGATACAGGGTATTCAGTTATAAATAAAAAAAGCAATTCCTTTTTGTCTAGTCTTGCAATGGTATTTTTTCTGTTGATGGTTACTATTGTCGTATTGAAATACGGCAATAGTATATCATATGATTTTTTACCTAATATTAGACAAAACATGGGCTACGGAGCACTCTTCCTAATTGGATTACTTACTTCCGCTCATTGTATAGCAATGTGTGGTGGTATCAACATCAGTCAATGCAATAAG
>DAOUPR010000081.1 GCA_030626065.1 Clostridium sp.
CAAATCCTTGTATTGAATGTAATAAAAAAATTAAGTTTGGTCTATTGTTACAAAAGGCACAAGAATTGGGCGCGGATTATATTGCAACTGGTCATTACGCTAATATAAAAGAAGAAGATGGAAGATATATAATTTATAATGCAAAAGATGCTAAGAAAGACCAGACATATATGATGTATGGATTAAAACAGGAAGTACTAAAACATATTATGTTTCCAAACGGTGATTATTCAAAGAATGAGATTAGAGAAATTGCTAAACAATTAGGTATGGAAGTGCACAATAAAAAAGATAGTATGGAAATTTGCTTTATTCCGGATAATGACCATGCTGAATATATTGAAAAAACACTTAAAAAGAAGCAAAAAAAAGGCTGTTTTAAGGATATTCAAGGTAATATAGTAGGAGAACATAAAGGTATTATTAAATATACTATAGGGCAAAGAAAAGGCTTAGGATTGTCATTGGGTAAACCAGTATTTGTTGTAGATATAAAACCTGATTCAAATGAAGTCATTGTTGGTGATGAAAACTTGATATTTGGGAAAACGCTTATAGCAAAAGATTTCAATTTTATTCCTTTTGAAAAAATTGAAGGTACATTGTTTCTAGAAGCAAAAATTAGATATTCAGCTAAACGCTCTTTAGTACATGTAAGTCAAATTGATGATGAAAAGATAAAGGTAACTTTTAATGAAGAACAAAGAGCTATTACAAAAGGTCAATCGGTAGTTTTTTATGAAAATGAAAAGCTTATTGGTGGAGCAATAATTGAAGAAATATTATAATCCCTGTTTATCAGGGATTTTTGCATATTATTAACTCAATTGGAAAAGATAATATTAAAAGTGAATTGGGATGGTAATATGTTGAAATCACAAGATTTGATATTTAAAAGTGTAATTAATATGGATGGTAAAGAAATTGGTTTTGTAAAGGATGTAGCAATAGATTTTTATAGCAAAAAAATTAGTGGGTTAATAACAGTTAGTAGTAGTATTTTAAAGAAAAACTTATTTGTATCTATTAAAAATATAGTTAGTTTTAATAAAGTTATTTTAGTTGATGGTTATGAAAATAAGAGTGCTTTGAAGATTTCGGATATAAAAGGACTTCAAATGTTTGATTGTAAAGGGAAGATTTTAGGTCTTGTAGACGATGTTGTTTTTCAAACTAATACCTTTGATATCAAGTATATAGTTTTATCAAAGGGATTTTTGTCAAATATTCTCGTTGGCAAGATTATTATTAATGTTAATGATATTATTGAAGGTGACTGTAGTTTTATAACTAAAAATAATAGCAAAATTCAATTTTTGTCCTTTCCTTCACTTAAACATAAAGAGGGTACGTATTTATGAAAAAAGAATATTTTAAATATATTAATATTTTAGTAATTATAATTATGCTTATACTTTTTATTAGTGTAGATTTTCTCAAAAGTATTTCAAGAATTTTTGTATTATCTTTCCTTATATATTATATACTTAATCCGTTATTTAGAAATTTAAATAAAAGAATCAAGTCAAAAAAAATCTCAGCTATTTTAATTATTGTAGTGCTATTGCTAATGTGTATATATATGACTATAAAATTAGTTCCTATAATCATAAATGAAAGCACTACAGTATTAAGCACTATTGATGAAGTTGAAGAAAAATTCACTGTAATATTAAACTCACAAAGTTATATTGATAAAGATGATATCTTATATAATTTATTACAAAATACTAACAAAAAAATATATGAGATATCTTATAATATTTCAAATAGTATTTTTGAAATAATCGAGAAATTTAGCGGGAACTTTTTTGATGCAATTGTAATTCCAATAATACTATATTATCTTTTCGTGGATATACAGTTGATTAGAGATAAAATATTGATGATATTCCCAATTGATTTTAGAACTGTTATAGAAAAAATATGTTTAGATTCAGATAAAATGCTAAAAAGGTATGTGATTAGTCAATTTATTCTAGTAATAATAATAACAATTATTACTTCTATAACGTTACAAGTGCTGGGAGTAAAGTATCCACTTCTTTTGGGACTGATTAATGGAGTTTTTAATATAATACCATATTTAGGTCCGTTGTTAGGGGCTTTGCCCGCAATTTTGATAGCTTTATTGGAATCAACAAATAAAGCAATTGTAGTTGGTATCATATTATGTTTTATCCAGTTTATTGAAGGAAATATACTTTCTCCAAAATTAACAGGAGATAGTATTTTTATTCACCCTCTAATAGTAATAATTATTTTGATAATTAGTGAAAAAATTGGAGGATTAACCGGTATGATTCTAGCGGTTCCAATTGCTGTGATTATTAAAATAATTATATATGATATAGATTACTATTTGTATTAAATATTGACATATTTTTATTTTTTTCATATAATCAGATTGAAGTGAATATTAAGACCGGGATAAAGGATAAGTAGATAGTTTTGTTCATACAGAGAGGAAGTGGTTGGTGAAAACTTCTGGATGATTTTATTGAAGCTGCCTTTTAGTCGTTACATAAAGAGTGATATATGGAATTTCTGTATATAATTAGGGTGGTAACGCGGAAAATGAACTTTCGTCCCTTTTATAGGGGGAAGTTCTTTTGTTTTTGATATGGATAAATTTCAACTTTTGGAGGGATAATATGAAAAATATGAAACTTAATGAGATTAGAAAGGCTTATTTGGATTTTTTTGAGAATAAAAAACATATTAAAATGGATAGTTTTTCTTTGGTGCCTAAAAATGATAATAGTTTATTACTGATAAACGCAGGGATGGCTCCACTTAAACCGTATTTTACAGGACTTAAAACTGTACCTGGGAATAAAGTGACAACATGTCAAAAGTGTATTAGAACTGGGGATATTGAGAATGTTGGTAAAACCTCTAGGCATGCAACTTTTTTTGAAATGTTAGGAAATTTTTCTTTTGGAGACTATTTTAAAAATGAGATAATACTTTGGGCATGGGAATTTGTTACTGAAGTAATGGAAATACCAAAGGACAAATTATATGTTACTGTCTATTTAGATGATCAAGAGGCAGAAGAAATCTGGAAACAAAAAACTGATGTTGATGCTAATCATATTTTTAGATTGGGGAAAGAAGATAATTTTTGGGAACATGGAGTAGGTCCATGTGGTCCTTGTTCAGAGATTCATTTTTATAAAGGTGAAGGAGAAATAAAAACAGTTGAAGATTTTATTGATAAAAGTGATAAAGATTTAGCTGTAGAATTTTGGAACTTAGTATTTACACAATATAATAGAAATGAAGATGGGACGTATTCAGATTTAGAAAATAAAAATATAGATACTGGTATGGGATTAGAAAGAATGGCTACAATAATGCAAGGCGTTGATTCTATTTTTGAAGTAGATACCTTCAAAAGTATATTAGATAAAGTTACAGAATTATCAAAAGTAGAGTATAAAAGTGATTCTGCAAAAGATATTTCTTTAAGAATTATCACTGATCATAGCAGAAGTGTAACTTTTATGATAAGTGATGGAATACTTCCGTCTAATGAGGGCAGGGGGTACGTATTAAGGAGAATATTAAGAAGAGCAGCACGACATGGAAGACTATTAGGTATAAAAAACAAGTTTTTGGGGGATATTGTAGATGTAGTAATTGAAAATTCAAAAGAAGCATATCCAGAACTTGAAAAGAATAAAGACTATATAAAAAAGGTAATTGAAATTGAAGAAACTAGATTTAATGAAACACTAGATTCAGGTATAGACATATTAAAAGATTTTATAGATAAAGCAATTGAGAAAGGTATGAATACTTTATCAGGTGAAAATGTATTTAAGCTATATGATACTTTTGGATTTCCTTTAGAATTGACAGAAGAGATAGCACAAGAATATGGTATGGCTATTGATATAAAAGCATTCAATGAAGAAATGGAAAAACAAAGAAATAGAGCAAGAGCAGCGCGAGAAGATAGCACCTATATGGGAACAGACATTAATGTTATAGATAAAATGCCTGAAGATATAAATACTGAATTCGTTGGTTATGATAACTTAGAGATAGAGTCACAAATTAAGTTTATAGTATCTGATAATGAAGCTAAAGGATATATCGGGAAAGGAAGTAAAGGAATATTAGTTTTCAGTAGAACACCGTTCTATCCTGAAATGGGAGGACAAATTGGAGATACTGGTGAAATAAGTAATAATAAATTTAAGTGTAAAGTTTTGAACACTAAAAAGAATATAGCTGGTAAAATAATTCATTTTGTTGAAGTAGTAGACGGAGTTGCTGAAGTTGGTGCTAATGTGATTTTAAAAGTTGATTCTGCAAAAAGATCAAAAATTGCTAGAAATCATAGTGCTACTCATATTTTACATGAATCTTTAAGAACAGTATTAGGGTCACATGTACATCAATCAGGGTCTTTTGTAGATGATGAACGATTGAGATTCGATTTTACTCATTTTACAGCTCTTTCAGATGAGGAAATTGATAAAATAGAAGATTTAGTAAATGTTAAAATAGCAGAGGTAATGAATATTGATACTCAAGTAATGTCGATTGAAGAAGCTAAAAATTCTGACGCAATTTCTCTATTTGATGAAAAATATGGAAATAGTGTTAGGGTTGTTTCAATAGGCGATTTCAGTAAAGAATTATGTGGAGGAACACATATTGATAATAGTGGTAAAATAGGATTATTTAAAATAATTTCTGAAGCGGGTATTGCTTCAGGAATAAGAAGAATAGAAGCGTATACATGGAAAAATGCACTAGTACATGTTAAAGATAAAGAATCTATAATTAAAAAAGCTGCTTTATCCTTAAAAACAAATGATAAAGAATTAGTTAGTAGGATAAATTATTTACAGGATGAATTAAAAGAAAAAGAAAAAGAAATTTCTAGATTAAATAATAAATTAGCTTCTAGCAAAGAGGATGAGATTTTAAATAGTGTAGAAGAAATAAAAGGGTTCAAAGTAGCGCGAGGTTCTTTAAATGGAGTTGATGGGGATACGCTACGAAATCTCGCAGATAAAATAAAAAATAAATTAAATAGTGGTGTAGTAGTTTTAGGAAGTAACTATGAAGGTAAGGCGATATTCATTGCAATGGCTTCAAAGGATTTAGTTAAACAAGGAGTTCATTGTGGTAAAATTGTAAAAGAAGTAGCAAAAATCGCAGGTGGCGGTGGTGGTGGAAGACCAGATATGGCTCAAGCCGGTGGAAAAAATGGAAATATGGTTGAAGAAGCTATTAATAGAATTAAAAATATTATGGAAAATATAAGTAAATAGTGTACATTTCTTATAATATAGTTTATAATAATTTTAAAGATAAAGAATAGCTTCATACTAAAGGGGTGAAGTAAGATGAACGATCATACTATGCAATTTGATGTTCAGAGAAATAAGAAGGACTTAACAAAAGCAATTTTAAGGCAAGTAAATGAATCTCTTCAAGAAAAAGGGTATAATCCGATTAATCAATTAGTTGGGTATTTGATGTCAGGAGACCCAACATATATAACAAATTATAACGGCGCAAGAGCTTTGATTAGAAAACTTGAAAGAGATGATATTTTAGAAGAAGTTTTAAAAGCATATCTGTCAAATGAATAAAAATGCCCTGTGGGCATTTTTATTTTGAAAAATCTTACTAAGGAGTATTTTATGAGATGTTTGGGTTTAGATGTTGGGGATAAGACTATTGGAGTGGCTATAAGTGACCCAACGGGTCTAATAGCTCAAGGAGTTACGACTATTATCAGAAAAAATAAAAAAGAAGATTATAAACAGGTGTTAAAATATTGTGAAGAATACAAGGTAGAGAAAATAATTTGTGGTATGCCTAAAAATATGGATGGAACCATAGGGATTCAAGGTGAAAAAACAAATGTTTTTATAGAAGGTTTGAAGAATAGAACACGTATCCCTGTAGTTAGTTGGGATGAAAGATTAACTACTAAAGCAGCAAATAGAGCTTTGTTAGAAGCCGATTTTTCTAGAGCAAAAAGAAAAAAGGTGATTGATAAAGTTGCAGCGGTGTATATATTACAGGGATTTTTAGATAGTGTGAGACTAGGAGGAAAAAATGGAAGATGAAAAAATTGTATTAAAAGATGAGAATGGTGAGGAAATAGAATTTGAATTAATAATGAGTTTTGAAATTGAAGATGATGAATATGTGATTCTTACAGCTGTAGACAATGAAAATGAGGAAGCTGTAGCTTTAAAGATTATTAAAGATGAGGATGGTAACGATATCCTTGTTACAATTGATAATGATATTGAGTTTAGTGCTGTGCAAGAAGCTTATGCAACTTTATGTTTAGAAGAAAATTAGGCCATTTTTGAAAAAAAGAAAGAGGTTTGATAGAATGGATAATAATGAATTAAATAAGCTAAAAGAAAGATTGAAAAAAAAAGGTTATAAGCTTACACCGCAAAGAAAGGCAATAATTAATATTATTGATAATAATCGTGGTGAACATTTGACAGTTGAACAATTGTATGATTCTGTAAAGGTAAACTCACCAGAAATAGGTTTGGCTACAGTTTATAGAACAGTGCAAATGCTTGAAGAAGTTGGATATATTAATAAACTTATGTTAGATGACGGTTGCTATAGATATGAAAAGAATAATGAAGATGAAGTTCATCAACATCATCATTTGATTTGTAAAAAATGTTTAAAAGTAATTGAAGTTAAAGGTGATTTTATGGATGCAATAGAAGAAAGTATTGAAAAGGAGTATGATTTTAAGATTGAAAATCATATAGTGAAATTCTTTGGTATCTGTAAAGAGTGTAGAAATTCAAGGAGGAGGGTAGACATTGAATAAAGGAGGACAGACATTGAAAAAGAGGAGAGACAAAATTAAGATAATTCCTCTAGGTGGTCTTAATGAAATAGGTAAAAATATGACTGTGTTTGAATACAGGGACGAAATTATTGTTGTAGATTGTGGGGTTAAATTCCCGGATGATGATATGTTTGGTATAGATGTAGTAATCCCTGATATAAGCTATTTACAAAGAAATAGAGAAAAGGTCAAAGCAATTTTTTTAACACATGGACATGAAGACCATATTGGGGCTTTACCTTATGTGTTGAAAGAAATTAATGTTCCGATTTATGGAACGAAATTAACATTAGGATTGGTAGAGAATAAGCTTAAGGAACATAATTTAGTAAGTTCGACAAAATTAAATAGAGTTGAATTTGGAGATATTATCAAATTAAACTCCATTTCAGTTGAGTTTTTAAGAACTTGTCACAGTATTGCAGATGCAAGTGCGTTAGCTATACATACACCGTTAGGTGTTATTCTGCACACAGGAGATTTCAAGATAGATTATACACCTATAGATGGAAAAGGTGTAGATTTTAGGAGATTCGTGGAGTTAGGAACACAGGGTGTAATTGCAATGTTAGCAGATAGTACAAATGTTGAGAGGCCAGGATATACAATGTCAGAAAGTATAGTTGGTGAAACATTTGAAAGGTTGTTTGCTAAAGCTACTGGGAGAATAATAGTGGCTACGTTTGCATCGAATGTTCATAGAATTCAGCAGATTATGGAAGCTGCAGACAAATTCGGAAGAAAAGTTGCAGTATCTGGTAGGAGTATGGAAAATAACGTTAGAGTAGCTTCGGAATTAGGCTATTTACCATTGAATAAAAAAGTTATAATAGGATTAGATGAAATTAAAAAGTATCCTAATGATAAAATTGTAATTATAACCACAGGTAGCCAAGGTGAGCCTATGTCAGCTTTGTCTAGGATGGCTATGAGCGCACATCGTATGTTAAGTATTGAGGTTGGAGATACTGTTATAATATCTGCTACACCGATACCTGGAAATGAGAATCTTATTTTTAAGGTTATAAATGAATTATTTAAAAAAGGCGCTGATGTTATATATGAAGCATTAGAGGATGTTCATGTATCAGGCCATGCAAAACAAGAAGAATTGAAGTTGATTCATACGCTTGTAAAACCAAAGTTTTTCATACCAGTTCATGGTGAATATAGAATGCTTAAACAACATGCTGATTTGGCTATGAAATTAGGATTAGCTAGTCAAAATGTATTGGTGGGCAGCAATGGTGATGTAATTGAGATTACAAATGAATCTATTAGAAAGAGTGGATACGTACCTTCAGGTCAAGTTTTTGTTGATGGTTTAGGTGTTGGAGATGTTGGAAATATTGTATTAAGAGACAGAAGACACTTATCGCAAGATGGTATTCTTACAGTAGTTATGACACTAGAAAAATCAACTGGCAAAGTAGTGGCTGGTCCTGACATTATTTCAAGAGGATTTGTTTATGTAAGAGAGTCAGGAGATTTGATGGAAGAAGCTAGAGTGATAGTTCGAAATGTTTTGAAAGAATGTGAAGAAAAGAAAATTACTGAATGGTCTTCTATTAAATCTAGAGTAAAAGATGCATTAAGAGCATTTTTATATGAGCAGACAATGAGGAAGCCAATGATATTGCCAATAATTATGGAAGTGTAGAATAAAAATAATAATGATTGACTTTTGAGTTTTAAAACATTAGAATGAATATGTTATGTTTAATTGGGTACTAAACAGTATCCAATTTTTTCTTGTTAAAATTTATTTGTAGAGGGTTGGAGGAAAAAAATGTTCATAAGAGAAGATATAAGGAATATAGCAATAATCGCACACGTTGACCATGGTAAAACAACATTGGTGGATGAATTATTACAACAGAGTCATACTTTTAGAGAAAATCAAAAGGTTGAAGAAAGAGTAATGGACTCAAATGATTTAGAGAGAGAAAGAGGTATTACAATACTTTCTAAAAACACAGCAATAAATTATAAAAATACTAAAATCAATATTGTAGATACACCTGGACATGCTGATTTCGGTGGAGAAGTAGAACGTGTATTAATGATGGTTGATTCAGTTATTCTTGTAGTAGATGCAGCTGAGGGTCCAATGCCTCAGACAAAATTTGTTACTAAAAAGGCACTTGAATTAAACTTAAAGCCTATTGTAGTTATTAATAAAATAGATAAACAAGCATCAAGAGCAGAAGAAGTTATTGATGAGGTGTTTGATCTTTTTCTTGAACTTGGAGCAAATGACGAACAATTAGATTTCCCTATTGTTTATGCTTCTGCTAAGCAAGGTTATGCTATTATGGAATTAGAAGATGAAAAAGTTGATATGGATCCATTGTTTAATGTAATCCTAGACAAAGTAAATCCACCACAAGGAGAAATAGATAAACCATTTCAAATGTTAGTTACAACAATTGACTATAATGAATATGTGGGAAGAATTGCTGTTGGTAAAATTGAAAGAGGTGTAGTTAAGAAGAATGCAACTATTTCAGTTATAGATGAAGAAAATAAAATAAAAAATGCAAAAATATCCTCACTTTTTGTGTATGATGGATTAAATAGAGTAGAAGTAAATGAAGCAAAACTAGGTGATATTGTTGCAATTGCAGGTATAGCAGATATTAATATTGGAAATACAATTGCTGATCCAAGTGAACCAGAAGCGCTTCCTTTTGTAAGTATTGATGAACCTACTTTGAGTATGAATTTTATTGTTAATAATTCTCCTTTTGCAGGTCAAGAAGGTGATTATGTAACTTCTAGGCATTTAAGAGCCAGATTATTTAAAGAAACAGAGACTAATGTAAGTCTTAAAGTAGAGGAAACTGATTCTGCTGATTGTTTTAAAGTTAGTGGAAGAGGAGAACTTCATTTATCAATATTAATTGAAAATATGAGAAGAGAAGGATATGAGTTTCAAGTATCTAGACCATCTGTAATATTCCATAATGATGGTGATGGAATATTAGAGCCAATTGAAATATTAACAGTTGATGTTCCAGAAGCTTTTGCTGGTGTCGTTATTGAAAAATTGGGACCTAGAAAAGCAGAAATGATAAATATGACTTCAGCAGTTAATGGATATACAAGATTAGAATTTAAAGTGCCTGCTAGAGGATTAATAGGATTTAGAAGTGAATTTTTAACTGATACAAAAGGAAATGGAATAATGAATCATATTTTCTTAGAATATGATAAATTTAAAGGAGAAATACCAGGAAGAACTAGAGGGTCTTTGATTGCATTCGAAACAGGTGATGCAGTTGCATACGGATTATTTAACGCACAGGAAAGAGGAAGATTATTTGTAAAGCCAGGTTTTAGAATTTACCAAGGTATGATTGTTGGAGAGTGTTCAAGAGCTGGTGATATAGAAGTAAATGTATGTAAGAAAAAACATTTAACAAATACTAGATCTTCTGGTGCTGACGATGCACTTAAACTTGTATCAGCATTAGAATATAGTCTAGAGCAATGTTTAGAGTTTATTGCGGATGATGAGTTAGTAGAAGTTACACCAGAGAATATTAGAATGAGAAAAAGATTGTTAGACCCTAATGAAAGAAAAAGAGCTATTTCAAGAAAAAAATAAGATTTTAATATTTTCTTAAATAAAAGGTGAAATGTGAAATGAATAATTATTTTGTCTCTACAATTTTAATTCCTTAATTACGAGGAGTTAAAAAAAGAGAGGGTAATTTTAAATTTCATATTTCATTTGTTATAATAGAAGATATTTTTTTGAATTTCTAATTAAGTATTTAAGTAGAGGTGTTGCATATGAAAAAAGTGACTGTTAGTATATTGACATTATTTTTTATTTTAGCTTGTGCGGGGTCTTTTATATTTTATAAGATTAATGATGTAATAAAAAATCCTTTAACTATCGAAGAATATACAATAACCATTAAGGTTGAAAAAGGAATGACTTTTTATACACTATTAGAAAATCTTGATGACGAAAATAAAATTCAGAATCCTCAATTAATAAAATTAGCGCTTAAATACGCTGGAATGGATGCTGAAATTAAAGCAGGGGAATATGAAATAGATAGGGATGTAAATCTCGAAGAATTGATTGAAGACCTTTCTGTAGGGAATTTAGCTGAAGGTTCTATTAAGGTTACTATACCTGAAG
>DAOUPR010000069.1 GCA_030626065.1 Clostridium sp.
CAAGTCAATTTAACAGGGTCGAATATAGCAGGTGATTTACTGATGTTCTTATAGTCGAATTGTTCTACAAGATCTTCAAGTGTAAATATTTCTTGGTCAGTGCCAGCATTCCATCCAAGTAGAGCTATATAGTTTACTATAGCTTCTTTTAGGTAACCTTTTTCTAATAAGTCTTGGAATGAAGCATCACCATTTCTTTTACTAAGTTTACTATGAGCGTCCTTCATAATAGGAGGACAGTGAACATATACAGGTACATTCCATCCAAAGGCTTCATATAATCTATTGTATTTTGGAGCAGAAGATAAATATTCATTTCCTCGTACAACATGAGTTATTCCCATTAAGTGATCATCAACAACATTAGCAAAGTTATATGTTGGAAGACCATCAGATTTCATAAGAATCATATCATCTAATTCAGAGTTATCAACTTTAATGTCTCCGTAAATTTCATCTTGGAAGATTGTTTGACCTTCTGTAGGGTTCTTTTGTCTAATAATAAATGAAAGACCTTTATTTAGATTTTCTTCAATTTCTTCTTTTGAAAGATTTCTACAATGACCGTCATATCTGAAAACTTGCTTATTTTCTTCACATTTTGATTTTAATTCATCTAATCTTTCTTTTGTGCAGAAGCAATAGTAAGCTTCACCTTTTGCAACTAATTCTTTTGCATAATCCATATACATATCTTTTCGTTCACTTTGAACATATGGACCAACAGGACCACCAACATCAGGGCCTTCATCATGATTAAGGCCAGTCATTTCTAATGTTTTAAATATTACATCAGTTGCACCTTCTACAAATCTTTCTTGATCTGTGTCTTCAATTCTTAAAATGAATTTTCCGTCTTGATGCTTTGCTATTAAATATGTATACAAAGCTGTTCTTAAATTTCCTATGTGCATATAACCTGTTGGACTAGGTGCAAATCTAGTTCTTATTTCATTAAATTCCATAATTTTCACTCCCTATTTAAACGCTATTTTTATAATATACCAAGCATATTTTTATGTCAATAGCAATGGTAGTATAGGAGTTGTTCTATTATACTAGCCATTTTAAAAGTAAGGTTATGTTTCAAAAATTGTCTAGATATCTTAATATTATTTTAATATCATATCAGTGTGTATTGATATAATATTAAAATAATATTATAATTAAATTATATAGAAAATCATATATAATTTAAAAAAAACAAAAAAAATCTTAAATTACAAGATTGAACAAGAAAAAAAGGGAATATATAAAAAAATAGGGGAAAGAGGTAGTTAAAATGGGATTATTTAAAAAAAGTAGTATAGGAAATAAATTATTGATTTTTGTGATTACAGCTTTCATAGTTACAATTGTAGGAATAGTTAGTATGAGTTATATTCAATTTAATAATTATAGTCAAGAAATAAACGAAGAACAAGCTATAAAAGGAATGCAAGCCTTAAATGAAGATATTGAGGTATATAAAAATCAATCATTGGATTTAGCTAAAGCAATTTCATCTAATAGTAGTATTTCAACAGCAATAATAAATAATGATATTGAAGGATTAACTAGAATAATAGAGTTAATTACAAAAGATGCAAATATAGATTTTGTAACAGTTACTGATAAAAATGGAATAATTCTTAAGAGTACTTATAATTCAGAAAAGATACACGAGAATATTTCAAATCAAACTAATATTCAAAAGGCATTAACTGGTGAATTTTATTCTACAATAGAGGAAAACAACATATTTGCTTTGGTGGCAATAACAGGAGCTCCGATTATAGACGAAACAGGAAATATTGTAGGAGTCATATCTACAGGTTATGCACTAGATAATTTAGAAATGCTTGATAATGCTAAAGAAATATATAATACAGAGTTAACTATTTTTTTAGGTGATGTGAGGTTAAATACTACAATTATTCAAAATGGAGAAAGATTAGTAGGAAGTAAACTTGATAGTAAAATAGCGGAAAAAGTTCTAGTACAGAAGGAAAATCATACTGGACATGCACAGATTCTTGGTATGCCATTCATAACTGCTTATATGCCACTAATTAATGCAGAAGAAGAAGCTATAGGAGTAGTTTTTGCAGGACAAGATACTAAAAGTGCTATGGAGGTAAGTAATAGAATAGTTCTTCTAATTATAGGTTTCTCAGGAGCAATATTATTATTGCTATTAGTATTACTTTATATAGTGATAAGAAAAATCATTTCAAAGCCTTTAAAAAAAGTCGTTTTAGCTGCAGATAAGATTAGTGAAGGAGATTTAGATATAGTAGATTTTGATTTTAAGATAGACAATGATACTAAAGATGAGGTTGCTATTCTTGGAAAATCATTTAGAGAAATGGCTGATAGAATAAATGAAGCAATAACTGAAATAAATAATTCAGCAGATCAAGTAGCTATAGGGTCAAATCAATTATCATTAGCGGGACAAACATTATCGCAGGGTGCTACAGAACAAGCTAGTGCTATAGAGGAAATAACATCATCTATAACTCAAGTTGCAGCACAGACCAAGGATAATGCAAAAAATTCTAATGAAGTAAATCACCTTGCGGTAGGGTTGAAGGGGAAAACTGTTTTAAGTAATGAGCAAATGAAGGAAATGATAGAGGCAATGGATGAAATAAATGAAGCTTCATCTAATATTGCTAAAATTATTAAGCTAATTGATGAAATTGCTTTTCAGACAAATATTTTAGCACTTAATGCAGCGGTTGAAGCGGCAAGAGCTGGACAGTATGGAAAGGGATTTGCAGTAGTTGCTGAAGAAGTGAAAAATTTAGCAGCTAAAAGTGCAGCGGCAGCAAAAGAAACAGCAGCAATGATTGATAAGTCAATACAAAAGGTTGATATAGGAACGGAAAAAGCAAATAAAACGGCACATGATTTAAATAGTATAGCAGAAGATATTATAAAAGTTTCTCAGCTTATAGAAGGGATTTCAATAGCTTCTAATGAACAGTCAGTAGGAATCGAGCAAATAAATAAAGCTATTGATGAAGTAGCACAAGTAGTTCATACAAACTCTGCCACAGCAGAAGAAAGTGCGGCAGCGAGTGAAGAATTGTCAGGGCAGGCAGAATTACTTAAGCAAGAAGTAAAAAAATTCAACTTAAAAGATACAGGTATTAAATTGTAATATAAGAGATACTATTGAAATAGATACATATTTCAATAGTATTTTTTTTGCATAGGAATTAGTTTTTCAAAATCATAAAAATAGTTTATAATTGTAAAGAGGTGAGTTGATGAAAAATAATGTAATAAAAGATAAATTTACTGTAGTAAAAGGAAAATTCAAAAGTATATTGGAAAAATCAAATAGCCTTTATGATTCTTATGGGAAAGGGAGTTTTATTTTTTTATGTGTTTTTCTCATAATGGTTGCTGGATTATGCGGGACAACCATTACGACAGGACTTGGAGTTCCATTGGACATGATTATTTTATGTTTGATAGTTTTAGGAGTATTTTTAGGAGTTTATTATCTATTGAAATTTATTATTTGGCTTATAAAAATAATTGATGCAAAAATAATTGCAGCCTCTTTAGCGTCTATTTTTCTAGTTTATTATTTATTAGATGAATATACAAAATTTGCGGATTATTTGAATTGGATTTTAGCTATTTCAATTATTATTATACAAGTACTTTTAGGTATGGCTATTTATATATTATATAAGAAGAAAGAATTAAAGTTGATTCCAGTTATTATATTAATTATTACATTATCTATAGATATTGGTGGATTTTATTGGATACTCTGTCCTGGTAAAAAAAATAATGTCATAAGCAAGTATATAAATAGTGAAAGATATGCTGATTTTTATAGTTCACCAGCAATTGATAGTAAATATTCAGAACTAATAGTAAACGGTAATTATAAGGTTGATAAGATTTTTTATGGAAGTGGAGACGATAGAAGAGATTACTATGGAGAGGATGTAGATATAAAAACTCCCACTGTTTCTACCAATCCATTTCTTGAGGATTATAAAGGTAGAAAATCAAAAGTAAGAGAATTATTCTGGGGCTTTTCTCAAAAGGAAATGCCCTTGAATGCTGTAGTTTGGTATCCTGAGGAAGACGGTAATTATCCTATAACTTTTATCCTTCATGGTAATCATTCTATGGAGGATTATTCTGAATTAGGATATGAGTATCTTGGTGGATTTTTGGCATCAAAAGGGTATATTGTAGTATCAGTTGATGAGAATTTTCTTAATGGTTCTTGGTCAGGGGGATTAAGTAAAGAGAATGATGCTAGAGCATGGATGTTACTTAAGCATTTAGAATTATGGACTGACTTTAATAAGGATAAAAATTCAATTTTTTACGAAAAAGTTGATATGGATAATATAGCATTGATAGGACATTCTAGAGGTGGAGAAGCGGTTGTGTTGGCTTCATATTTTAATGATCCAAATGGATATAAATATGATGATAATATTCAGTTCGATTTTGATTTTAATATTAAATCAGTGGCTACAATAGCTCCAAGTGATGGGCAATACAAACCGGATAAAAAATATGTAGTACCAAGAAATGTTGATTTTTTAGCTCTACAAGGAGCAAATGATGCAGATATTTCTAATTTTGTCGGCAGTAATATATATGATAGATTAGAATTTAAAGATGCGGAGTATCATTTTAAAACTTATTTATATATACTAGGAGCAAATCATGGTCAGTTTAATAGTAGTTGGGGAAGCTTTGATTCGTCTACACCATCCAGGGTACTTATAAATAGAGCTAATTTGATAGATGAGAAAGATCAAAAGGAAATAGCGAAGATATATTTGAATGCTTTTTTAGATTGTACTTTGAAAAATAAGGATGAGTATTTAGAGTTGTTTAAGGATTATAGAATTGCACAAGATATTTTACCCCAAACTGTTTATTACAGTAAGTTTGAAGATACTACATATAGGAATATAAGTAATTTTGAAGAAGACTATAATAAAAATACAGCTTCAATAAATGAAGGGAAAATTAAAAGTAATGATTTAGTACAATGTGAAGAAATGTCTCTTAGATTTAAAGATGGAGATAAGAGAAAAAATAAGGCTGTTTTCCTTGGCTGGGATAGTGAAAAAGCTAAATATTCTATAGATTTTAGTGAAAGCAATCTTGAATTTTATAGAATTACAGAAGAGGATAAACTTACTTTTTCAGCTTGTGATTTAGATGATAGTAAATTAGATTTAAATATAGAAAAAGTTACTCCGGCTAATTTTACAATAAGATTATATGATAGGGAAGGTAATGCTGGGGAAGTGAATTTTTTAGAGTACTATTTAATGACACCTCCAATAAGATTAAATGTAACTAAGCTAGAATTTTATGATGAAATAAAATATGGAACTAATATAGATCAAATATTGCAAACATATAATATTCCTTTAAAGGAGTTTAAAGAAAAGAATAACTCCCTTTCGTTAGATAACTTGGCAAAAATTGAGTTTGATTTTGAAGGGAAAGGTAAAATTGTGCTGGATGATATAGGATTTATTGAATAGATGATATAAGACAAATGAATAATTTATAATGCACAATGCACAATTTACAATGCACAATTTACAATGCACAATTAAGGTGGATTTTGCTACGCAAAATCTAAAATTTAATTAAAGATTTATAAAGAGCACACTTAACACTATCAAGTTTTAAGTATTGTTTAAAATTAAAAAAAGATTTTCTAAGGAACGAAGAAAATCATCCCAAATTGTACATTGTGCATCGTGCATTGTGCATTATCTTTTTCTAGGAATTTGATTTTAACTGCACTCTGCACTCTGCACTCTGCACTCTGCAAATTGATATTTATCTAAAAGTCTATATAAGTGTTTCCGTCAAGAGGTATTACAACTTGAAGTGGAGGGTTGCCACCAAGTAATCCTATTGCATAAACTGTATAGAATCTATTAGGTTTCAAATGGATATTTGGAACAATTAATGCTACGTTATCAGTACCAGTTGGTCTTGCTTGGAGAGTCAATTTTCCAGGGTCAACGTCTATATAGTCAGTAGTTTCTTCATAAGATACATCTTCATAAATAATGGTGCCATCAGGTAATGTAACATCAACTGAAGGTGTATTTGGTGAAAGATGCGAAAATCTTATATAAGCTTTATCAGCTGCTTTTGGAAGAGATGGATCATCTGTTGGTAATAAATGTATAGAGTCCAGTTTTCCGCTTGCTGCTATTGTAGTTATAGTTTCAGGTTCTATTTTGTATTTTGTGTCTATTACTGGGGTGGTTTTAGTTCCAGCTGGGTATACTTTTATATTATATATTCCTGGAGTTACCTTTAAATACTCAGTAAATTGTCTGTATTTTAAATTTCTAGCAATCTTGACACCATTAGCATAGACATCTACAGCAGGAGCATCTGGACTTGCATGAAAAACTCTTATAAAAGCTTTTTCTTCGTTTCGATAATAAGGATAAAAAAACATATCTATTTCCTTTCATAGTAATACTTTACTATATTAAGGTATGTTTTAGATAATAAAAGGTTCCTATTTTTAAAAATATAGAGTACTTTTTTGAAATATAGAGTGCAGAGCTTAAAAAAGAGTGCAATTTGCAGAGTGTAGAGTGCAGTTAAAAGATTAAGAGATAAAGATATAAAGAGATAAAGATATAAAGAGATAAAGATATAAAGAGATAAAGAGATAAGGAGATTAGCATAATTTTGAGAGTGTAATTAGGGATGAATGTATTCTTTGTTGTGAGAATATTTTATTTAATTTAAAATTTTCTGACCGGAGAGAGGAAAATTATCATTAACTGCACATTGCAAATTGCACTCTGCACATTAATAAAGAATAAAAAACTTTTATTACAACAATACATATTATTATCAACAAGTATTTAAAATATAGCAAAAAATGGGGGGTGTTTTCTTGAACGATAAAGAATTTAGATTTATACATTCAGCAGATATACATTTAGGAAGTATAATACATGGTGACACAAATGATGAGAAAATAAATGAACAGTTAATAGAAGCGGTTTATAGTAGTTTTAGAAAAACAATTCAGTATGCTATAGATGAAAAAGTGGATTTCCTTATTTTATCTGGTGATATTTTTGACTCTGATATTAAGCCAATAAAAGCAAGAAAGGTTTTTTATGAAGAAGCTTTGAAGCTTTATAATAATGATATTAATTTATACTACATTAGTGGTAATCATGATCCTTTTTCAGAAGAAATTGAGTTATTCAAGTTGCCTCCAAATGTACATTATTTTAGTTCAAAAGAAGCTACTTTATATGAAATTGAAAAAGATGGAGAGTGTGTTGCAAGAATAATTGGACAGTCTTACAAGAATAAATGGGATAAAAGAAAAATGTACAAAGATTTTTCAATTGAAGATAGTTCAACTTTTAATATAGGAGTGTTACATACTTCTTTAGAAGAAGATGGTAGATATGTACCAAGTAGTATTAATGAGCTTAAGGCAATGAAAAAAATAGATTATTGGGCACTTGGGCATATACATAAGAGAGAAATATTAAATGAAACTCCATACATTGTTTATCCAGGAATACCACAAGGAAGAGATATTGGTGAACAAGGAGTTGGGAGTTGTTATCTAGTTTCTGTGGGAAAAGATAAAAATTGTAAAATGGAAATGTTAATAACTTCAAAAATACTTTGGCAAAAGATTGAATTAGATATTAGAGGGTTAATGAATTTGAATGAAATTGAACTGAAAATAATAGAGTGTTTTGAAGATATTTTAGAAAAGGATAATTATCAGTATAGTTTTATTGTGAATTTAGATATTGTTGGCGAAACTAGCTTAAATAAGAAACTTAGAGAAGACAGCAGTGAAGTTATAAAGGTTTTGATGGAGAGTGTTAATAAACAATTTAGCAATGGAGATTCATTTATAAATATTGATGATATTTCTATTAAGACAAAGGAAGAATTTATTAATAAAGAACAATTAATTGGAGAGAGTGAAGTATTAGTTCAGCTACAAGACACAGTTGAATTAATAAGTAGCAATGAGATATTTTTAGAAGATTTAAAAAGTAATTTAGGTGCAATATATGATAGGAATTTAGATGAAGAGGTCGTTGATGAGGAAAAATTTAAATTAACAGATGAATTAACTATGTCAATAATTGAAGATGCAAAGGATATGATAACAAAACAATTATTGGAATGGGGTGATGTTGATTGAGATTTAAAAGGATTTATATCAAGGATTTTGGGGTTTTCAGAAATGAAAAACTAGATAATTTAGATAAGAATATTATAGTAATAGGAGCGAGAAACGGCTCAGGTAAAACAACTTTTATGAAGATGCTTCGCTATTTTCCTTTTGGGATTCCTAAAAAAAATACAGTTCCTCCGGCTAATATCCAATATGAATTGGAGGGGGATTTAGAGAAGGAAGATAAGCTTTATAATATTAATCTAAAAGGATATGGAAAACCTAGTTTTATTGATTTAAAAGATGGAGAGCAAGTTTCTAAGACTCAAGTATTTGGAGACATTGATTATTCAATGTATAAACAATTATATACTATTAGTTTAGATGAGCTTCAGAATTCCAATATGGATAAAGATGAATTAAATTCTTTGACAACTATTCTTTTGGGTGCAGGATACAAAGAAATAGCTTATCTACCAAAGGCTTTATCTCTTTATAGAAAAGAAAGCAGTGCTATAGGTGGTAAGAGTGGAAGAGCAGCAACAGGTAAATTTAGAAGCTATAATAGTGATATAAAAAGTGGATTAGATATTAAGAAAAAAGAAGAAAAAAAGTTAAGTGAATACAATGAAAAGAAAATTGAATTAAGTCAAAATCAAGAAGAAAGTGAAAGCTTACAGAATAGTCTTAAAGATAAGAATACTGAAATTAAAAGATTAGATTTAATTAAGAGCATATTTCCACTATATTCTTCATTGAAAAGTATACAAGATAAGATAGCAAGTTTAAATGAAAAATTAAATAATCTACAAAATGAACTTTTTGAAGAAAAAGAAGAAGATATAAAGAAAACAAAGTTAAATATAAAAAGTATAGAGGATAAAGTAAACAATCTTAATGAAGAAGATGTTGTACTGAATAAAGAAAAAACAGAAATTGAAAAAGAAATAGAATATTTGAATCCAAAATGGGTAAATCAATTTGAAAAGATTATTAATGTTAAGACTGATATGGTAGAATATAAAAGATTATCAAATTTAGTAGGGGAATTAAATGATTTAAAAAGAGAAAGACAAGTGAAGGAAAGTGAATATAGAAAAAGTTTAGATGAAATTAAGCTTCTAGAAGATGATTTGAAAAAATTAAGAAAAAGAAGAAAAAAAAATTCTCTGGATAAAAATTTCTTTATATCAATTATTATATTGTTGATAGGAATAGGACTTGTTTTCTTTAATACAATAAGCGGTATATTGGTAATTATTTTCTCTATGATATATTCTATAGTATATTTATTCAAGTTTCTAAATGATAATAAGAATATTAAAATTGAAGAGAAGGATATAAAACATAAAGAGTTTAAATTAATAATAGCTCGACAAAAGGAATCCATTAATTTATTAGATAATAATATTAAAGAAATAGAAACTGGATTATATAATTTTAAGTCTAAATTTGGATTAAAAGAAGATACAGACTATAATATATTAATGGATTATTTTACTTCATCTAAAAATTTGAAGTCTAAAATTCAATTATTTGAAAAACAGAAATATAAGTTTAATTTAGAAAAAGAGAAAGTAGAAGAAGAGCTTAGAAATATACTATCTATTTTAATATGTTTTGATGAATACAATAATGAACTAAAGAATAATAGTATAAAGGACGAATTTATAAAAAATAGCAACCAAATGATAAATAGTTTTAGTTTGCTTTATGAAGAATTTCAGGAATTTAGTAATTTGAAAAAGCAATTACAACTAAATGAAGAAGAATACAAGCTAAAAAATAAAGCATTAATAGAAATGACAACTAGTAAAAGAGCAATAGAGTTACTTATGAAAAAAAATATAGATTCAGGTGATTTGAATGATAGTGATGTTGAAGAGTCGTTAATAAAAGAAATTGTTTCAAAGTATTATTCTGTTGAAGATATTGAAAGAAAAATTTCAGAAGAAGAAAGAAATTATGAAAAGTTAAAAAGAGAAGAAAAGGAATTAATAAATAAGAAAGCTAAGTTATCTATAAAACTAGAAGAGCTTCAAACAACTGAAAAGTTAATAGAAGCTCAAAGAAAAATTGATAAAGCTAGAAAGGAACTTTCTCCTGTGGCAAAGGAATATGCTACATATAAAGCAGCCCAGTTTATTATTGAAAAACTTCAACTAGATTTCTTAGAAAAAAAGAAGGAGACAATGCTTTCAAAGGCATCTAGTTATTTTGATAAAATAACTAGTGGTAAGTATGGAGAAATAATACCTTCTGAGGATCTAACTAGTTTAGATTTTAAAACTTTAAGAAATGATGGAACAAAGATAGAAAAGAGTGAAAACTTAAGCAGAGGATTAAAAGAGCAACTTTTTTTAAGTGTTCGATTTAATAGAATCAATAACCTAGAAAATAAATTACCACTGATAATTGATGATTCATTAGTTAATTTTGATGAATTTAGTTTTAAAAACACATTAGAAATAATAAAAGAATTATCAAAGGAACACCAAATATTTATTTTAACCTGCCACTCATATTTAGTTGAGGAAATAGAAAAAACAGTAGGAGAGGCACAGTATTTTTGGCTAGATGAAGGAAAGTTTAAAGAAGCAAACAGTATAGAATTGGTAGAGATGTTGAAACCATAGTATAATTACAATGCACAATGCACAATGCACAATGCACAATCAAAAACAAAGTCAAAATCGAATGAAGAATCGAATGAACATTGAAATGGACATTTAGAATTAAAGAACATTTATATTAAGTAATGAAAGATTTTAAAAATAAATTAAAGATTCTCGACTGACCGGAGAGAATCATCCTTAATTGTGCATTGTGCATTGTAAATTGTGCATTATCTTTTAAATGGTTTTAATGTTTTAATTGCAAACTGCAAATTGCACATTGCACACTATGTTTTAACAAAAAAGAAGGAGGAATATAAAAAATGACAGACATAAGATTAAAAAAATTAGCAAAACTTTTAGTGAATTATTCAGCAGAGGTTAAAGAAGATGATTTTGTTCTTGTACAGAGTGATTCTATTGCAGAGCCATGGATGGTTGAAGTGGTTAAAGCGGCAATAGAAGAAGGAGCTCATGTAGAGACTATAATGAAGTCTGGTAGTGTTGCTTATGAGAAATTGAAAAATTCTTCAGATGAGCAGTTACTACAAGAAGATTTGATACAAAAATTTGCTATGGAAAAGGCAGATGTTTGGCTTACTGCATGGGGAACTAGAAATACAAAAACAAACTCCAATATTGATTCAGATAGAATAGCTCTTAGCTCAAAGGGTGCAGCTAGTTGGAGAAAAATATATTCTACTAAAACAGGTGATGGCTCTATGAGATGGTGTGGAACTCAGTTCCCTACTGAAGCTGATGCACAAGAAGCTTCTATGAGTTTATCAGAGTATGAAGATTTTGTTTATGGTGCAGGTCTTTTAGACAAAGAAGATCCTATTGCTGAGTGGAAAAGAATAAGCGCAGAACAAGAAAGATGGATAAAATATTTAGATGGCAAGAAAGAACTTCACATTATATCGAAGGATACAGATTTGAAAGTAAATATCGACGGTAGAAAGTGGATAAACTGTGATGGTAAAGCAAACTTCCCAGATGGAGAAATATTTACTTCACCAGTAGAAGATGGAGTTAATGGACATATTTCTTTCTCTTTCCCAGGAATATATTTTGGTAAAGAAATTGAAGGAATAAGACTTGAAGTGAAAGATGGCTTAGTTGTAAAAGCTGTGGCTGAAAAAGGTGAAGATTTACTACATAGTCTTTTAAAAGTAGATGAAGGAGCTTCAAGATTTGGAGAAGTTGCCATAGGAACAAATTATGGTATTCAAAAATTTACAAGAAATATGTTATTTGATGAAAAAATAGGTGGAACTGTCCATTTAGCAATTGGTGACTCTATGCCTGAAGCAGGTGGATTAAACAGATCAACAATACATTGGGATATGCTTTGTGATATGAGAGAAGAAGGAAAGATATATGCTGATGGAGAACTATTTTATGAGAATGGACAGTTTATTAAAGATATTTTAACAAGATATAATTTTTAAAGAAAATGCACAATGTACAATGCACAATTAAGGAGGAAATTTTTTAGCGGTGCTAAAAAATTTCTATAGTTAATTAAAAGAATAAAAATTTTCTGACGATAGGAAGAAAATCATCCTTAATTGTGCATTG
>DAOUPR010000300.1 GCA_030626065.1 Clostridium sp.
CTATATTCGCAATGGGAATATGAAAATACTTTTCATTTATATTTTTAGGGTCTGCCATCATAGTTGCATAAGTTCCTATTAAGGCTACCATAGTAAGTGGTGTAATATACGTCTGTGCTTCCTTAAAGGATCTAGCATAAATACTTAGCGCAAGTCCTAGTGCACCAAATATCATTGTAGTTAGTATTGGCAGTAATATTAAAAACATAATAGCAATTCCACTTAAACTAACGTCTGCAGAAACTGCATCTGAAAATATACCATTTTCTTGGAATGTTGTTAACCAAAGCCCCAATATAGCCACAACTGACATTATTACTCCCATTAATGAAATCGCTAAAAACTTCCCCCATAATAAAGACATTCTATTAACCTTCGTAGTTAATAATGGTTCTAGTGTTCCTCTTTCTTTTTCACCTGCACCTAAATCTGTTGCTGGTGCCAAAGTTCCGGTAACACTATATAACACAAGTAGTAGTGGTAAAATCATAGTTAGAAGCATTTTTGCCATACCAGTTTCTTCTTCTTCTATTGTTTCATTTTCAATTGTAAATGGAGTAAGTATAGTGTCTTCTACGCCTATTTCATCTAATCTCCCCCTTACAATCTGTTGAGAATAACTATCTAAATAAGACTTTATCATTCCCCTTGCCATTGACGATTCTTGACTAGAATTATCATATATCATAGTAATACTATCTACAATATTATTTTGCAAATTGGAATCAAAATTTTTTGGAATTACTACTCCAACATATATTTCTCCCTCAGCTACACTCTCTTTTATATCTTCTACTTGAACAATTTTAATATTATCGCTACTTTTTAAAATTTCTGATACTATGCTATTACCTTTATCTTCAATAGCTACAGTTAAATTATTTTCTACATTAGCTGTAGATTCGTTCATTCCATTACCCACAATATAAGAAAGTAGTGGAAATAACAATAATGGAAGCAGTATACTAACGATTATTGTTTTCTTATCTCTAAATATTTCAATAATTTCCTTTTTAAATACTATTTTAATAGTATTATTTCTCATGATTTTCACCTACCAAATTCATAAATATTTCTTCCATATCATCATTTTTATATTTTTCTTTAAGGAAAGAAACTGTTCCTTCATCTACAATTTTACCTTTATGAATTATTACAATCCTATCGCAAATTCGTTCCACTTCTCTCATGCTATGACTAGAGAATATAATTGCTTTATTCTCTTTTTTACATTTTAGAATAAAATCCTGAACTATTCTAGATGCTGTAACATCTAATCCAGCAGTAGGTTCATCAAATAGCATTACACTTGGATTGTGAACAATTGATCTAGCAATTGCAACCTTTTGTTTCATTCCTCTTGAAAATTTACCCACTCTTTTTTTTATATATTCTTTCATTTCAAGTAATTCACTTAAGTAATTAATTCTAGCTTTAATTTCTTCTTTTCCCATTCCGTTTAATTCTGCAAAATATTTTATATTTTCATAAGCAGTTAGTCTATCATATAATCCAACTTCTCCTCCAAATAAAATACCAATACTTTCTCTAACTTTTTCTGGTTCTTCAGTTATTTGATAATTATTAATTTTTGCAGATCCATCTGTAGGCTTTAACATTGTTGCAAGCATTCTAAGCGTTGTTGTTTTCCCTGCACCATTTTCTCCTAGAAGACCTACAATTTCTCCATTATTAACTGTAAAACTAATATTATCAACAGCTTTTATAGTTTTAAATTCTTTGGATAGTTCATTAACTTCAATCATTTCATTTCACTCCTATAACTTTGATTTATCCTCTTCTAATTTTCGTATTTTAGAAATAACTTTAATATCTCCATATACCATTAACAAAACCACTAGCATTATTAAACCTCTTGTACCCCATATACTTTTTAATCCTTTGAAAGTTGAATTTAATATCATATTCAATAAATTCATTATATTTATTAACGTAATTGGTAAAAGAAGCCTTAACACTCTTTTATATTTGTGGATTTTTGAATCATTATCAGAATATATATCAGGTAATGAACTCTTATCTTTTTCACTTCTAAAATAATGCCAATTCATAAAGTTATCTACATATTCCCATCCAGCATCTCTGAATAATTGCAAATATTCATTATCTTCTCCGTATTTTATTCTTTTGTAATCAAGTTTGTAAATATATTCTTTCGGTTGACTTTTATAAAAAATATAGTAACAGAATACATATCTTTCTAGTAGCCATCCCTTACTTGCCATTTCATTAAGCCATTTTTCTTCTGCTTCATCTTGCCATACAAAAAATACTTTAAATATTTTTTTAAACTCTTTCCCCATCTGATTCCCCTCCTAAATTCAAGATTGAATTTTTAGTAGCTGAAATTAAATTGTTTAATCTCTCAAACTCTAGTTTTACAACTTCTTTCCCTGATTCAGTTATAATATAGTTTTTTCTTCTATTGTTTTCATTGCTTTCTATCTTTTGTATTAGTCCAGCTTTTTCAAGTTTACTTAATGCTCCATAAAGAGTTCCTGGTCCTAGCAAAAATTCACCTTTACTTAATTCTTTAACGTTTTGCATTATACCATAACCATGTAAAGGAGATATTAAAGAAACTAAAATATAGTATGTTGCTTCCGTTAATGGTAGAAACTCATTTAACTTTGACTTGTTATTCATATTAAGACCTCACTTTATTTTACCAACTATATCGGTTATTGTTATATCGCCAACCGATATATCGTTCATTGATATAATACCTTAGTTAATATTATTTGTCAATATATTCATATAAAAATCTGCCAACACAAAAAGATTGCTGCACTGCAACAATCTTTTCTACTTTGATCCATACTTTAAATTTCTAAATTTGTGCAAACAAAAAACGTCCTGTATAAACAGAACGTTTTTGGTGGCTTCAACTGGAATCGAACCAGTGACACGAGGATTTTCAGTC
>DAOUPR010000294.1 GCA_030626065.1 Clostridium sp.
AACTATCAAAATATTTGTTTTTACATACTTATGTCTATTATAACAAAAGAATGTAGATAATGTTATTAAAGTCATAGTAAATATAAAAAAAATGGACAAAATAATATGGAGGTAAACTATAAGGAGGTCATCACTTTGAATGAAAAATTAAAAGATTTAAGAATTGAAAATAGAAATACCCAAACGGAGATTGGTGAACTTTTAGATATTACATCACAGGAATATGAACAGAAAGAAAAAGGGAAGGTTAGTTTAACACAAGCTGAAAAAAATACTTTAGCTGAATATTATGGAACTAAAAAAGATCAATTTTAATAATTTACTTTCAGTTCATGCTGAAAACTGCATGTTTAACTTTATATTTTAAGAGAAATGTTTTTCTATTTTAAAACACAAATATAGAATAAAAAGATTCTACTTTGCAATTAGTGCAAAATAGGGTCTTTTTATTTATAAAATTAGTTTATATATGCTATAATTATTTAGATTGCACAGTAAGTTACAATGGAAAAAGATGTGAATTTAATGGGGGAATATTATGAAAAAGAAAAAAATAGGTTTTGCTTTTTTAGCATTAATAATTGTTTTGATTATGGCTTTTGTGCTTTGGGCTGAATTACCTTTTGATGCAATGGACCAAGCAGTAGCTACCTTTAATTCAGAAGATGATACTATAATTACTAAACAAAGTGATTTTGGGTATGAATTTTGGCCAAAAGAATCTAATTTTGAAAAGGGATTTATTATTTATCCAGGTGCAAGAGTTGATGCAGATGCATATTCACCTCTAGCAGCTTTTTTGGCGCAAAATGGTATAGCCACAATTATAGTGAAGATGCCGCTAAAATTAGCTTTTTTTGATTCTGATATTGCAGGTAATATTATAGAGGAGTATGATAATATTGGTTCATGGACTATATCAGGGCATTCTTTAGGTGGGGCAATGGCATGTAAATATATATATGATACGAAAGATGAAAAAATCGATTCTTTAGTTTTGCTTGCAGCTTATCCAGCTGAAAGTAATGATTTGTCTGATTTTAATCTAGATATATTGTCGTTATATGCTTCTAATGATGGATTTGCAACAGTAGATAAAATTGATGCTTCAAAAGAGAATTTACCAGAGGACACAGAATTTGATGAAATAGTTGGTGGTAATCATGGACAATTTGGATGGTATGGTGAACAGCCTGGAGATGGAGAAGCAGAAATATCTAGAGAAGAGCAACAGAAAATTGTAAATAATAGAATTATTGATTTTATAACAGAAGAGAATAAATAAGTAAACTAGAAACTTTATAATGGAGGTAAAAATGATAAAAGTAGATGAAAGTTATTTAGGAGATAAAATTAAAGATTTAATTAAGCAAATAAGAAAAGAAATAGAACCATTTAAATTAAATATTTATAAGGATATTGGTGCAAAAGATATTAAAGTAGAAACTAAAGTAGATGAAAAAGGGAATTTTGATATTATAATTTATGAAGGAGATGATGATGAGTTTTTAATTTCATTAGAAATTTTAGGGCTTCTTAGTCAAAAATATGTTCCAAGTTTTATAAGAGTTCTTCAATTTGATCTTGTAGGTAATATAGGAAAACAAATTCAAACATATTTATCAAGTAAATGGATAATGGATGAGCAAAATAAAATAGGCATTGAGTCAGATATAACACGAATGATACCTAATATAGAAGAAATATTAAATTTAGAGGATAATCCGTATAATAAAATAACAAAGATTTTATTAGTTAATAGTATGATGAGATTTTATCCAGAAGCAGTTAAAAATTATGAAGAATTTATTCTTGATAATTGCCCAGACATATTAAAGTATTCTAATGCAATAATGAAGAGTATTTTAGAAAATAATATGGAAGATAAGGTATCTACAAAGAAAGCAATAGTGCAATCGATAAAACAGTGGAATACTACTTTAGAGGAATTAGGAATAGATATTGGTAACTTACAGATGTTAATTAGTGTAACACCTGTATTTAAAGAAAGGCAAAGGGATGTGAAGGCATCATCAATTTTTAAAATTATTCCTGATGCAATAATTGATGAGACTACATCATTACATAATCATATAATTTTAACATTAAAGGATAATCAAACAGCAGGACATTTTCAAATGGATAAAGATAATTTAGAAGACTTAATGAAAAAATTAGATGCGTTAACATTAAAAGAGTTTTTAGAAATATTTGCAGTTCCATATTATTTAAAATAGAAAAAAATCTCCAATAAAAATCTTGAATTTTTATTGGAGATTTTTTTATTTTATAAGAGGGTATGAATAATTATCATTAGTAAAATATTTGAAATGAAAGTTAAAGTTTTTTCTAATTCAAAATTCACTATTGGAATTCACTGAAGAAAGGAGTATAATTAATAGTATAGTAATAAAATAGCCAATTGAGACGATTGACATAAAAACGATATTTAGAATATATGAAATTATACGTTTTGTAAATTGTAAAAATACACTTATTAAATAGAATTGTGCATTAATATGCACAATTTTGATTATATATTACTTGTTTTGGGGCCTAGGATTTTAAAGGGGGATTTTTATGGTTGAAAAGTTTAATTTAGATGCATTTGATAAATTAGCTACTGTTGTTGAACGGAATAATAGAATTGATACGAGACTATATGATGAATATGCTTTGAAAAGAGGGTTAAGAAATAACAATGGAACTGGGGTGCTGGTTGGGCTTACAAAAGTAGGTAGTGTACATGGGTATAAAATACAAAATGATATAAAAATTTCACAACGGGGAAAGTTAGATTATAGAGGTATCACTATAAATGAATTGGTAAATGGATTTCAAAAGGAAAAAAGGCATGGTTTTGAAGAGGTTAGTTATCTATTATTGTTTGGTAAATTGCCAAATAAAGATGAACTTTGTGAATTTAAAGATATTTTAAGTGATTTCAGAGTATTACCTGATGGCTTTATTGAAGATATGATTCTTAAGTTTCCAAGTAAAGACATTATGAATAAATTACAGAGAAGTATCTTAGTATCGTATTCTTTCGACGGAAACCCAGATGATGTTAGTGCTAGAAATTTATTGATTCAAAGCATGAAAATGTTAGCTAAATTTCCTTTGTTTATAGCCTATGGATATAGTGCAAAGGCACATTATTATGATGGTAAGAGTTTGTTTATTCATTCTCCAGAAAAGGAATTCGATACAGCTGAAAATATTCTGCATCTTATAAGACCAGATAATTCGTTTACAAAAAAAGAAGCTGAATTATTAGATTTATGTTTAGTAGTACACAGTGAACATGGTGGGGGTAACAATTCTACATTTGCAACGCATGTTGTTTCATCAACAGGAACTGATACGTACTCAGCATTAGCAGCA
>DAOUPR010000237.1 GCA_030626065.1 Clostridium sp.
AGATAAAGAGTGGAAGGAAGCAAACAAGCAATTAGAAGAGCAAAAAGATGAAATTGAAAAGCAAAAGGATGCTATTGAATGTCAAAAGGAAGAGCTTGAAGAGCAATTAGAGGAAGCAGAGGAAGAAGGAAATTTAGAATTAGTTGAGCAATTACGTGCACAAATTGAAGAAATGAAGGCAGAAATGAATGGTTTGAAACAGGAAATGAAAGGGCTAATTTTACAGAGAAGAGAAGTAATTAGAAATAGATATTCAGAAGAAGAAGAAACACAGTTAGAAAAAGCAAAAAATAATATTATGAAAGATAATCCTCATGCAAAGGTATTACCAGTTGACAGTATTTTAGCTAGTGGGGTTGATATGAAATTTGATACTCCACCTGTAATTAAGAGTAGTAGAACTCTTGTACCAGTTAGAGCAATTTTAGAAGGATTTAGTGCAGAGCTTTCTTGGAATGGAGAAACAAGAGAAGTAACAATAACTAAAGGTGATATAGCAATAATTTTACAAATAGATAAGGCAGTAGCATATGTAAATGGCCAAGAGATTTTATTAGATACAAAGTCAGAAATCATGAATTCTAGAACTTATGTACCTCTTAGATTTATAATTGAAACATTTGGATTAGATGTAAACTGGGATGGAGAAACAGAAACTATTGAGCTAGAAGATTCAGAGGGAGAAGCAACAGAAGAAGAAAGCACAGACAGTGACGAAGAAGCAACAGAAGAAGAAAGTACAGATACTGAAGAGGAAACTAATTCAGAAGAAGAGAATAGTTCTGAACAAGATTCTACAGATGAAAGTAGTACAAGCTCAGAGAATATCAACGACACTAATGATGAACCAGTAGATGAAAGTAGTAATGAAGAAACTGATAACACAATTGAGTAATATGCACTGATGAAAAGAATAAATGAAAGTTAGAGGGAGCTGTTTGCAGCTCCCTTTTGGTAGTTATTCTTGTTCGCTTCCAATTTTAATAATTCCATCGATTTTTGACATTATATGCTCATATCCACCTTGATTATGAGGTATAGTACAGTTGCTGCAATCTTTTATCCCATTATTATATGTGAAATTCCCACCACATTTATCCTTTAATGCATATAGCGGACAATAGCAAAATAGGCAGTTGAATGATTCCAAATCTTTTACTTTATGACAAGGAAAAAATTCGCACTTCTTGTTTTGAACAAATTTATAATTTTCGCTCATATATAAAACCCCCTTAAAAATTATCTCTAATGTTATTATATACAAAATTTTTTTAATGTAAAGTATGGATATATAATGGAACATACTTTTCAAGCTAGAACAAATAAGAAAATTATGTTGTTAGAGATTTACATATTTAAAAGACTTTTGTATAATAAAAGCAAAGACTTATAAGGAGTTGAAATAATGAGTATAAAAATTATTACTGATAGTGGTTGTGATTTACCTATAAAATTTTTAACAGAATATGATGTTGATTTCTTACCTATGACAGTTCATTTAGATGACAAAGAGTATTTTGATGGCGTAAATTTAGATCCTTATGAATTATATGAATCGATGAGAAATGAGAAAGTACCAACTACTTCTCAAGTAGCTCAAAGTTCTTTTTTAGAGATGTTCACAAAAAATGCCAAAGCAAATAAAAGTTGTATTTATGTATGTTTTTCTTCAGCATTATCAAGCACATATCAGGTAGCAATGATGGTTGCTGAGCAAGTACGTGAGGAGTACCCTGATTTTGATTTAGATATAATTGATACTAAATGTGCTTCGTTAGGGATGGGACTAGTAGTACATAAAGCAGCTCAGATGGCTAAAGATGGAAAGACTAAAGAAGAAATAATCAGCATGGTAAACTTTTATATTAATCATATGGAGCATATATTTACAGTAGATAACTTGGAATATCTTTTTAGAGGTGGAAGGGTTAGTAAAACTGCTGCTTTTATAGGTGGATTATTAAATATAAAGCCTGTACTAAATGTACAAGATGGGAAGTTAATACCTTTAGAAAAAGTAAGGGGAAGAAAAAAGGTTTTAAAGAGAATGATACGGTTGATGTCAGAAAGAGGTAAAAACCTTAATAATCAGTTAATAGGAATTTCCCATGGAGATGATGAAGAAGGTGCGTTACAATTAAAAAAGGTGATGGAAGAAGAATTTGGGTGTGAGAAATTTCTAATTAACATGATTGGTGGAGTGATTGGTTCTCACTCAGGCCCAGGTACTTTAGCAATATTTTTCCTAAATGAAAAACCTACAATTTAAATTTTTAAAAAGCTATTGTTCATATGAACAATAGCTTTTTAAATAAAATGGCTAGTATAAACTTTGATTAACATAGTACCCAAATGTATTTTCTTAAGAAATTAGAAATATTATTTTTAATCTATCATCTGAAGATTTTGTACGTTATTACATATAAGCTTTTGCAGTAACTAATAACAAAAGTAAATACAGTTTAAAATATAGAAAATTACAGCAATTATCAATTTAAAATTTCTCGACAAAAATCTTGTTAAAAATACAACAAAGTGTTATACTCTAAGTATAAAAAATCATAGAATTAAAAACTAGTATTAATTAATCTGAAAGAAAATATATCGCAAAAGTGGTTGCAAGAATTTGTATCATTATCCTAGCTTTTCAGGTATTTTACTACTTCAATGTAAATTTAGGAGTGTGCAGTCTTCATGCATTTTTGTGACTAGAGGATGCGAAAGGAATACGTGTTAATCTATGTAGCATTAATATATTTTGCTAAGTTAAATTTTTTTTTGAGAAAGATTGTATAAAAATTAACAAACTAAAGGAGGGAAGCATTTATGATAACAATCAATGTGTGTATTGGTAGTGCTTGTCATTTGAAAGGATCATATAACGTGGTAAATAGATTACAAAGGATAATTGAGGAGCAAAAATTAGAAGACAAAGTTATAGTTAAGGGTGCTTTTTGTCTTGGAGAATGTACTAAAGCTGTATCAGTTAGAATTGATGACGGACCAGTTATATCTGTTGGTGAAGAAACAGTAGAGGATTTCTTTCAGCAGTATGTGGTTGGGAGGCTATGAATATGAACTGGATTAAGTTTGAACAAGGAAATTGTAGTAATTGCTATAAATGTTTACGTTCTTGTCCATCTAAAGCAATAAAAATAATTGGAAACCATGCTGAAATTGTATCAGAAAGATGTATATCGTGTGGACATTGTCAAATTGTTTGTCCACAAGGAATAATAAAAATTATGAGTAGTATTGAAGAGGTAAAAAAAGCTATGAAAGAAGGGAAAAAGGTTATTGCTAGTATAGCACCTTCTTTTGCAGGAGCTTTTGACATGGTAGATGGAGGACAAATAGTAGCTGCATTAAAAAAAATTGGATTTAGTGTAGTTGAAGAGACGGCGGTAGGAGCTGAAATTATCTCAACTCATTATAGTAATTTTATAAATGAAGGGAGACTTGAAAACTTAATAACCACTAGTTGTCCCTCCGCTAATTACTTAATAGAAAAATACTATCCAAAATTAGTAAAATATATGATTCCTGTAGTTTCACCTATGATAGCGCATGGGAAATTGTTGAAAAAGACATATGGAATGGATATACACACTGTTTTTATAGGACCCTGTATTGCTAAAAAGCTTGAAGCAAACGAGTTTCAACATGAAGATGTAATAAATTCAGTTTTAACCTTTGAAGAAATATCAATTTGGTTAAAAGAAGAAAATATTAATGTAAAGGAGATTAGTCCTCAAAGCTTTGATAATAATTCTTATAAAAAAGGATGCAATTTTCCAATAAAAGGAGGAATAGTTTCTAAGTGTTTAAAAGAAAACAATTCTAATAAGTATGAAATAGTTCAAGTTGATGGGGTAGATGCATGTAGAGAAATTTTAGATTGTATTGAGAAGGATCTTATAAGCGGTGTTTGTGTTGAGATTAATATATGTGAAGGCAGTTGTATAGGTGGGCCTGGGATGCCTAAAGATGATACTAACTTTTATTTTAGAGAAAAAAGAGTAAAGGATTACGTAAAGACAAAGAAAAAACATATAAATAGTGAATTACACTATATTGAAGAACTAGATTTTTCAAAAAAATTTTTCAATAAAGAATTGAAGACACAAATAGCTAGTGAAGAAGATATACAAAGAATATTAAGGAGTATGGGTAAATATAAAAAGGAAGATGAACTTAACTGTAATTCTTGTGGATATAGAACTTGTGTAGAAAAAGCACAAGCTGTATATTCTGGAATGTCAGAAATTAGTATGTGTTTGCCTTACATGAGAGCTAAAGCTGAAAGTATAAGAAATGTAATATTTGAAAATAGTCCAAATGTAATTATTATATTGGACCATGAAATGAACGTTTTAGAGCTCAATCCAAAGGCCGAATTCTTATTTGGGATGAAAGCTGATGAAATCAGGAATAAACCAATTTCAATTTTAATTGAAGATGATTACTTTCATAAGGTAAAAGACTCAAAAGAAAACTTGATAGGTCAAAAAATATCTTATTCAAAATATGATTTAGTATTTTATGCAAATATATTATATCTTGAAGAGCAAAAGGTTATTATGGCAATTATGACAAATGTAACATCTGCAGAAATGAGTAAAAAAGAATTAGAGATGGTAAAAGAAAAAACTATTAATAGCGCGCAAAAAGTTATTGAAAAACAAATGAGGGTAGCTCAGGAAATTGCTAGTTTATTGGGAGAAACAACTGCAGAAACAAAGGTTATCTTGACGAAGCTTAAGAATATTGCTTTAGGAGAAGTAGGTGACTTATAATGGAATATTTTATTGATGTATCTTATGACAGTATTAATAAAAATGGAGAAGAGCTATGTGGGGATAAAGTAGAAATAATAAACACAGATAATAGTATGATAATTGTAATGGCAGATGGGTTAGGAAGCGGAGTAAAGGCAAATATTTTAGCTACATTAACAATAAAGATTGCAGGTACCATGTTGAAGGAAGCCGCGAGTATATATGAAACAGTTGATACTATTGCCAATACTCTTCCGGTATGTAATGTACGCAAG
>DAOUPR010000173.1 GCA_030626065.1 Clostridium sp.
ACAGTCCTCCTAAACTTTTTATAAGTATATTATTCCAAATCTACCAACTCATCATACATAAAAAGCAGTAGATAGATTTGTGTTTACACAAATCTATCTACTGCCTCCTTCGGTCAGAAAATCTAAAATTAAATACTTAAATAAGGCTCAATAATCTACGATTATTGAGCCTTATTATTATTAAACTAAAGAAATTTTTTAGCTCCGCTAAAAAATTTTCTCCTTAATTGTGCATTGTGCATTGCTTTAAATTTGTGCATTGCTTTAAATTTGTGCATTTTTATTATAAATTATTTATCACTTTGACGTTTCTAATGTCATAGCTATTTTATCTTTTAGTTTTGATAATTCAAAAATATCTCCGCCTGAAACTAATTCATTAAGTTGTTTTTGATATGTTGTTGCCTCTACCATTTTTCCTAATGAAATCAATGTCAGTATATTATTAGTAATATCCGTAACTAAACTAGATTTTACTTCAAATAATTTTTGAGCATCCATAATTTCCTCTTTAATTTCACTCATTATTTCATCTAATGTGAAAGCTGCATCTCCTGAAATTTTTAATTTTTGTTTGATTTCTTCTGGAATTTTATGCTTGTACTTATAATTAAGTGAGTGTTCTATTGTTGCCCAAAAATTCATAGCTAATGTTCTAATCTGTAATTCTGCTAAAATATCTTTTTCCCCAAAAGCAGTATATACAGGATATTTTATAATCATATGATAACTTCGATATCCACTTTCTTTTACATTATTAATATAGTCCTTTTCATAAACTACAGTCATATCTTTTCGCTCTTTTACTATCTCAACAACTCTATAAATATCATCAACAAACTGACACATTATCCTTATTCCTGCTATATCTTCCATTTCATCTTCTAATCTATCCAAAGGTATATCTAGTTTGTTAGCTTTTTCAAGCATACTAGACAATTCTTTTACTCTTCCAGTAACAAATTCTATAGGAGAAATTTCATTTTTCTTTCTATATTCTCTTCTTACACTTTTAAATTTTACTTTTAATTCTTCGACAGCCTGAGCATATGGAATTAAAAATTCTTTCCACTGTCTTGATACCATCTAGCGCGTCCCCCTTTACTATCATATTACTTTAATAGGATCAAAATTTATATAATCACAAGATGTCATAATATATTCAATATTATCGTGTTTACCCTCAAATATATTTTGTAAAGCTATTCCGTGAAGATGACCATAAATTACTTTTTCTACATTATATTCTTTAAATATTTCAGTGAATTCTGATTCTTCAAAGTTTTCATTTACAGGTGGATAGTGCATCATTACAATTATTTTATCATATCCAGCCTTTTTAGCTTCTTCAATAGAAAGTTTAAATCTAATGATTTCTCTTCTTATTATTTTCTCATCTTGCTTACTTTTATTTTTTTTAGATAGAGTCCATCCTCTTGAGCCACAAATTGCATAGTCTTCATATACGAAAAAATTATTTTGAATAAAACTAATATCTTCGTATAAACCATTTAGCTTCGAAATACTTCCCCACCAATAATCATGATTCCCCTTACATATTATTTTTTTACCTGGCAAATTGTGAATCCATTCTAGATCTTCTGTTCCTTCTTTCATAGACATGGACCAAGAAATATCTCCTGCTATCAATACTGTATCTTCTTCTTCTATCTTTTTTAACCAATTCTCTTGTATTTTATTATGATGATTTTCCCATTGCGTTCCGAAAATATCCATTGGCTTATTAGATTTTAGAGCTAAATGTAAATCTGATATAGCATATAGTGCCATTTTATCACGTCCTTAATATGCATAGGTATACTATTTGGAAAATAATTGATTTTAACCCACCAGCTAAATATTATACTACAATACTAGATTATATTCAATACCCAAAAATTACAATTTTTTTTATTATGCTATATTTTAAAATATTGTTGATATTTATACAATTGGTTAAATAATAATGTGCAATTTGCAATTTGCAATTAGCAATTATTGAAAATCGCTATTTTTTTCAAAGCATTTCTAATATTTCTACTGTATATTTTTCACTTGGAGCCTCTACTTCAACTATATCTCCAACTCTTTTACCTGTTAGTGCTTTTCCGAAATCCGATTCTATACTTATCAGCATATTTTCTGGGTCTGAATCCATAACCGTAACTAATGTTACTATATCTTCATCTTCATATTCAATAAATTTAATTCTAGCTTTACTATTAACTCCTAATACTGATTTATCTATATTTTTCTCTTCTACTATATTTGCTGTTGAAATCATAGTATACAAGTATTGAATTCTATTATCATTTTTTCTATAATTTGCGCAAGCTTCTTTATATTCTGCATTTTCAGACCTATCACCATGTGCAGCTGCTTCTAATTTTTCCCTTGCTATTTCAGCTCTTTTAACGGTTAGTCTATACTCTAATTCTTCTTTTAACTTATTCATATTTTCCTCTGTCAATGTATTATTCATAAAATTTAAGCCCCCCTTTTTTCAATTTGCAATTTGCAATGTGCAATGTGCAATTGTGGATGATTCTCTCCTTTCGTCCAGAATCTTTATTCAATTCTAAGATTTTGCGTAGCAAAATTATCCTTAATTGCAAATTACTAATTGCACCTTACACATTATAACTTAAACAAAACTTATCCATTATACAATAGTTTATATATCATCAATATTATAAAACATAGCTAAATAAATAAAAAGGTTTTCCCTATGGAAAGACCTTTTTATTGTAGTTTAAGCTATTATTAATTTAAAGTATTTTTTCTTTCCTCTTCTAACTAACGCATATCCATCTTTAAAATCTTCTTCTTTAAGTAAAGTATTTAAATCTTCAACTTTTATATCATTTAAATTAAGACCGCCTTGTTCAATAAGTCTTCTTCCTTCTTTTTTAGATGGGAATACTTTATTTGCAGCCAATACATTGAGTACAGTATCTCCTATTGCTTCTTTTGTGATTTCAACTGTTGGTACATTAGTTAAATCTACTCCGCCACCAAATAGAGCTTCTGCTCCTTCTGCAGCTTTTTTAGCTTCTTCTTCCCCATGAATAAGTTTCGTTACTTCATATGCTAATACTTTTTTTGCCTCATTTATTTGTGATCCTTCTAGTGAAGACAATCTTCTTACTTCATCCATAGGAATAAAAGTTAATAATCTTAAACACTTATCTACATCAGAATCAGCAACATTTCTCCAATATTGGTAGAAATCAAAAGGTGATGTTTTTTCAGGATCTAGCCATAAAGCACCTTTAACTGTCTTACCCATTTTCTTTCCTTCACTATTAGTAAGAAGTGTACAAGTCATTGCATAGGCTGGCTTTTGCACTTTTCTTCTTATTAAATCCATACCATTAATCATATTTGACCACTGGTCGTCTCCACCAAGTTGCATTATACAATCATGTTTTTCATTTAATACTAAGAAATCATATGATTGCATTAACATATAATTAAATTCTAAGAATGAAAGACCTTTTTCTAATCTTTGCTTAAAACATTCTGCAGTTAGCATTTTATTTACAGAAAAATGTGCTCCTACATCCCTTAAAAAATCTACATAGTTCAAACCTAGAAGCCAATCAGCATTATTCTCCATAATAGCTTTACCATCGCTAAAATCGATAAGTTTTTCTAACTGACCTTTAATTTTATTAGCATTCTCTGCTATTGTTTCTTTTGTCATCATTTTTCTCATATCAGTCTTACCACTAGGGTCACCAACCATTACTGTACCGCCGCCTACAAGTGCTATCGGTCTATGTCCTGCCCTTTGCATATGTGCCATAAACATAATTGCAATAAAATGACCTACGTGCAAACTATCTGCTGTTGGATCAAATCCAATATAGAACGTTATTTTTTCCTTATCTAATAATTCTCTAATTTCTTTTTCATGCGTAGTTTGTTTAATATAGCCTCTTTCAATAAGAGTATCGTATACTTTACTCATAATACACCTCCATTTTTTTAAACCAATGCACAATGCGCAATGCACAATGCACAATTATTGATGATTTTCTTCCCTTTGGTCAGAAAATCTTTAATTCCAAAAAATTCTAAAATTAATAAAACAAAAAATTTAAAAACGCCCTTAACAATAATGTTAGGGACGAAATATTCCGCGGTACCACCCAGTTTAACACAATAAAAATTTGAAATTTCATTATGTTCACTTAAACCTTTAACGCAGGCAACGTATCCTCCTAATAGTCGAGACTAGTTTCTTTCTCAATTTTCAGATTAAAGCTCAGGAATGTACTTCACTAAAGGTAAACCTTATATATCTCGTAACTAGTTTCCACCAACCACTAGCTCTCTTTATACTCAATACAGTTACTCTTTCCTTCATTGCTTTTTATATTAAAATAATAATTTACTTTTTAAATACAATTGTCTTTTAATATTATATATCTATTTTATTATCATTGTCAAGAACGTGAACTACTCTCCACTTACATTATTAAAGTAGGAGCTTCTTGGTCAATACTCTTAGTAGAGCAAATTTACCCAAGCTAACAAGATCACACCGACCTCTGATTATTACCAAAATCATATAGCTAATTTCAGTATATTTATTCCTACATTTATATCTAGCTTTATCTCTGTTATTATGATTTTTTTCTTTCTTGATAAATCCTTTTGAAGTTTTTTTATTATATAGGAAAAAAACACTTTCCTATATAATAAAAAAAGAGCTACCAGTTTAGGGTAGCTTTTGAGAAAAAATGTGTTCATAAGCAGTTTTATTATTAATATTTAAAATAAAATTAATATTCAAAATATTTCGATACTTTAATAAAATTTTACATCAAATTATCCAATAATGCAATATTTTTTACCATAAACTCTATGAATTTTATGCACTATACTTTCTAATATATTCTGGAACTTCTTTACTATCAACACTCAAATTTATATACAAGTCCAATCCATAATTTTGGGCTAATTTTTCCATATCATAAAATAAATGTGCCGCATCTTCCTCTTTGCCATTCACCATGTTAAATAATCCATCAATAAACACAGTTTCAATGTCATAATCTTCTGAAAGAATACCGCACAAAAATCCATAAAAATTTTTATAGTTTTTCAAGTTAAAATCTCTGGTAGCAACAAATCTAATTCTTGTATCTAAGTCAAAAATCGGTTTATTATCATCATCAATATACACAATATTCCCCTTGGAATTTAATACTTTTTCATTTGCAAGTTTGATCATATTTTTTGTCTTTCCAATTCCCTTTTTGCCGTGAAATACATATACCATGTTAACCACCCCTTACATATTTTTTTCTTCTATTATAATAATTATATAATATTCAGAATATTTTTTCAATAAACGTTTTCATGCTTTATTGCCGCTATTTTATTTATAATTTTTTATACCAGGAAATATCACTTTAAATTTATTTTCTTTAATTACATTTAAAAATTTTACTTTACCTTGATTTTGAAAACTTTTTTTCATTCTAGTGAATCCTCTTGAAGATTTATTAAATCTATTTTCTTTATCTAACGTAATCAATTTTTCATAAATCCACATATTTCTTCTTATGTAGTTATGAGAATTTTCAATAGAACCTTTTCCATTTTTAACAAGTATACCTGGACTAATGACAGAAATATTTTTGTAGTCAAGAATTACTTCCGTTTCTTTATTATGAACAGTATAATCTCTGTACAAAACTGCATTCTTTATACCTTCATAGACCGCCTTCCAAGGATAATTTGAAGGTAATATTTCACTAATCAATTTTCTGCTTTTATCAAGCATAGAAATTAAATCTCCCTGAATAATTATAATGTCATCATAGTTTCCATTTACTCTATTTATCACCTTAATTATATTATGTGGCATATATAGGTAATTTATACTAGAAAAAACTAATATTCCACCCATAGTACACTTGAAATTTTTATTTTCTGCCTCTTTTATAATAATTCCCGTATTAGTCAATAACATTTCTCTATTATAATCATTCATTTCTATACTATGATTTTTAAAGTATGCTTCAACCAATGTAAGATTTAACGCTTCTGGACTACTTTTAATAATAGGACATAATTCTGTGTCTAGGCTTAAATTATCCTGAAATACACCTATTAATTCTTCTTTTCTCATTGTATCCGTAGTAGAACCTCTTCTTATGTAAAATGCCCCTGTTTCTCTAACTTGGTGAGGTCGTTGATCACTCCTATAAATAGTTATAACGCACACATTTTTCCCATAATAAATAATAGTTTCCATTTTAATTGGAATCGGTGGTTCAACTCTTGATGATACTATTTGCTGAATTTGTTCTTCTGTAAATTCATTAGCATCTATTCCTATAATTTTTTTAGTTTTATCTTGAATTCCAATTATTAAATATCCTCTTCCACCAGGAGAATTAGCTATTGCACATACGTCTTTTGCAAATTCTTTTCTACCACTTTCTATGCTTAAATCAAGTTTCAACTTAAAATCTAATTTTATATTTTCTTGCTGCTTTAATAATAATGTAAGCTTCTTAATATTCATAGTATCCTCCATTATTAAGCTGTGAAGCGAAAGAATAAAATCATCCTTAATTGTTCATTCAGCATACTCATCCTCACCTTATAACTATTATATCAAATAGTATACTTATTTAATAAATATTACTAAGATTTAATAATATGATAAAAATTTAAGGCAATGCACAATGCACAATGCACAATGCACAATTGTGGATGATTTTCTTCCCTTTGGTGTGAAAATCTTTAATTAATTAAAAGAACAAAGACTTTAGACGAATGAGAAATACAG
>DAOUPR010000140.1 GCA_030626065.1 Clostridium sp.
AAAGGATATCTTTTGAACTATTAGTATTCATATTATCCAAGTTATCTCACTCCAATCTTTTATAATTCACAGTTTACAGTTTAAGAATACTTCTCCTCTTTTTTCTTTGCACTAATCTTTTTATAAATTGAAGGAACTATTATTAATAAAACTAGTAACCCAATTGCTATGAAAAATGTTTTAGAAAAAGGACTGTTTAATGAATGTCCTAAATATATAAAAGCAAATGTACCTGGAATAATTCCAATTATAGTAGCTAGCGCATATTTCCAAAATGGTATATCAGTAAATCCTGATACATAACTTACTCCATCAAAAGGGAAAAGTGGTATAAGCCTAAGTATTAGTACTGTTTTAAATCCAACTTCTTGTTCTAGTTTTGTTCCAGTAATTCTATTGCCAATCCATTTACTTATTGCTTCTCTGCCAAGTATTCTAGATAAAAAGAAAGATAAATATGCTCCTAACGAAGCACCTATCACAACATACAAAGTTCCCCAAACAGGTCCAAAGGTCAATCCTCCAGCTATAGTAAAAATAGAAGCAGGAAAAAACAATACTGATCTTAAAATATAAACAAGTATAAATATCATTGGTGCATATATACCAAAAGATAAAACATATTGTTTTATCATCTCAGGTGATACATTTTGTATATTAAATACCCTCACTATCACAAATCCTACAATAAGTAATAGTACTAGAATAATAAATTTAAAATAACTTTTCATTAGCATGAACCCCTTTTTTCTTAAAACAAATTTGCAGAGTGCAATGTGCAGAGTACAATTAAAAGATTAAAACATTAAAACAATAGAAGCATAAAAGAATAAAAGAATAGAAGATTTTACAATGTTTAGCATACATTGAATAATGATTCTCTCCCTATTATCAAGAATCTTTAATTAGTTAAAGATTTTCTGACCAAAGGGAAGAAAATCATCCTAAATTGTGCATTGTGCATTTCTTTTAAATTCTGTTCACATTTCATTGCACAATATCTACTATAACCTCTCTACTCTCCTTGCTTTACATAATAATCATACAATTTATTATAACGTTCTTTATTAAGTCCCATATCTGAATAACCAACTCTTGACGCTGAACGGAAATGAACTACTTTCTCTTCTTCATCAAAATAGAATTCAGCATCGTCATGATAACGCATTTTTGATGTAGTAAATACAACTCTTATATAATTTGCTTCCTTTTCAACTATTTCACTATCCCCATATTTCTCTACTGCTTTAAGTACTGCTACTTTTGATTTTTCTAGATTTTCTTTGAAAGGAAATGGCTCAACATAAAATTCTTTATTATCAGTTTGAGTTGAGATTGCATTTGGCTTATTTGGTAATTCTGCTAATTTACCATCTTTAACGCCTAAATTCTTTGGTGTCCTCATATTCCCTATAACTAAATTTAAAACCATAACTAAAACTATTGCTAAAACTCCATATAATATATACATCTTTTTCTTACCCCCTATGTTTTTTTTCTGCTTCATCTAAAGCATCTCCAATTTCATCTAATATTTTTACATACTCCAAATACTTTTCATAGCTAATTCCAAGCTTTGTTCCTAAACTTGTGGGTACATTTATTGCCTGTTTTTTTATTTCCATACCCTTGCTTGTAATCTTAACATCTATCTTTCTATTATCTTCTTCATTCTTTTCCTTTGTAATATACCCCATAGTAACTAGCTTTTGCACAATGGGTGTTAGTGTACCTGTTTTTAAATCTAGCTTTGCACTTAAATCTTTAAAATCAAGAATTTCATGTTCCCACAGAACCAACATTACTAAGTACTGTGGATAAGTAAGATTTAACTCGCTTAAAAATGGTTGGTATAAACGAGTCATCTTTCTTGAATTTTTGTATAATCTGAAACATATTTGTCTTTCCAATAATAGTGCTTCATCATTCATATCTATCACTTCTTTCTAATAAACTTATTTTTTAAAGAGCTTCACAACTGGATTATTCAAAAGATTATCCACCATAACTTTCTTACCTATTTTAGAGAAGACTTCACTATAGGTTGGATAAGGATGAATAATTTTGCCCATCTTTGCGAAATTGTGTCCCAAAGTCTTTAGCACTTGAACTTCCCCAATCATTTCACCAGCTCTATCTGATAATATTGAAACTCCAAGTGTTTTTCCTCGCTTATTTAGTATAACTTTCATTTTCTCTATGGATTCACCTTTTGTCCTTGTTCTATCAAGATCATTAAAATCATACTCATAAATTCGAACTTTATCGCCATATTTCTCCTTTGCTTCCTTTTCTGTCATACCCGCTCTTGCAAGCTCTGGTTCAGTAAAAGTAACCCACGATACATGATCATAAGAAATTCCACGTTTAATTGGAAGCAGTGCATTTTGAGTTGCTAAAATTCCTTGAACGTTTGCCATATGTGAAAATTGATACGGTCCAACTATATCTCCTATGGCGTAAATGCTTGAGTTAGCTGTTTGTAAATATTTATTTACTTCAATTCCTTTTCGATTATATTTTATTCCTGCTTCATCAAGTCCAAGTCCTTGAATATTTGGCTTACGACCTATAGCTACAAGTATCTCGTCAGCGAAAATAGTTTCTCTAGAGCCATCCTTTTCATAAGTTAGATGGATTTTTTCATCTTCTTTTACATCAACAGCCTTAGCACCTAAGTGTAATTCAACACCCTCTTCTTCTAGTCTTTTTTGAAGTGATTCAACCATATCAAGTTCTTCTCTAAAAAGAATAGTTGGCATCATCTCAACTAAATCTACCTTTACACCAAGTCGATTCATAGCTTGAGCTAATTCTACCCCAATTGCTCCCCCACCTAATATTATTATTGATTTTGGTAAGGTTTCTAATTCGAAAAATGATTCATTCGTTAAATAATTTACTTTATCAAGTCCATTAATCGGTGGTACAAAAGGCGATGAACCTGTAGATATAAAGTATTTCTTTCCTATCACTTCTTCATTTCCAACCATTAATGTTTTAGAATCTTTAAAAGTAGCCATCCCTTGCATAAAATCAATACCCGATTTAGCTAATGCTTGAGGATCTTCATGGTTATAAATATCTTCTCTAACTTCATGTACATGCTTCATGGCTATGGAAGAATCATATTCAAAATCTTTAACGTATTTCTTTATGTTATTAACTTTTTTTGCTTCATTAATCAATGCCTTTGAAGGAACGCAACCTGACCAAGTACATTCTCCACCAGGTTTATTCTTATCAACAATTAATACCTTCTTACCAAAGCCTACTGCTGTAAATGCTACTGTCAAACCACCAGAACCTGCCCCTATAACAACTACATCATATTGTTTCATATTTTCACCCCTATTCGTTACTGTACGATTAATCGCATCCTAATGATTTAATTATAACCTCATTTTGGGGTTTGTCAATAACTTTTAAGGAATAGAGTTAGATATTAGTTTATCAGAAATACCTTTAAAAGCTAGTACTATTTCCGATAACATCAATTAACCAAGCTTATTTATATAAATATAGATATTTTTAATAACTATACCTCCCGATATAATTTTTTTCTATTTTATATTTAAAATAATACATGTTAAACTATATTTTGTGTTTAGTATTTCGATAACATTTTCACCTATCAATATAGAGTATCTACTGTAAAACTTTCTTTATACTTGCACATTTTTATACTTAACAAAATGTACAAGCATAACCAATAGTTAAATCAGAAATTCTCTAGTTAAACTAAAACTATATAATAAACGGAGGAAATTTATAATGAAAAATATTAAAAGACTTATCATTTCAGCCTTAACTATATCATTAATAAGTGTTGTTTTAGTAGGTTGTAGTTCTGAAACTAATAATACTGTGTCAACTAACAATACCTCTAATAATGAATCAAATACTACAAGTGAAGAAGATTCACCTACATATGCAGATAACAGTTATTTAGTTGACTCAAACTGGTTAAAAGAAAATTTAGAAAATGACAAAGTACTAATTCTTGATGCTCGTGGAGATGACGCATACAATAAAGGACATATTCCTGGAGCTATTAGTGTAGCTTGGCAAGGATTTTCTAGAATGGACGGAGCCCCTGGTGATGCAGATTGGGGAGTTGTCGTAGAGGCTGAAACTCTTTCGGAAAAATTAGCAAGTATTGGTGTTGATAATGAGAAAACTATAGTTGTTTATGCAGATACAAAGAATGGTTGGGGCGAAGATGCTAGAATAGTTTGGATGCTCAGAATGGCAGGCGTTAACCACTCTAAAATGTTAGATGGAGGCTGGAACTTCTGGAAAAGCAATGATTATGAAACCTCTAAGGAAGCTATAACTCCTATAGCAAGCAACTTCAAAGTAGATAATCTTGACACTACTACCACAATAAGTACAAGCGATTTAAAAAATAAATTAGAAGACGTTATAATTCTAGACAGTAGAGAAAAAGATGAATATGATGGTGCAACAAAATTTGGAGAAAGAAGAGGCGGTCATATTCAAGGGGCAAAATTACTAACATTTAATACTGTTCTAAATGAAGATGGAACTTTCAAAAATGCTGATGAACTTGAAAAAATATTTGCTGATGCAGGGTTAAATAAAGATGATGAAATAGTAACTTATTGCACAGCCGGTATACGTTCAGCTCATTTACAAATAGCCTTGGACATGGTTGGATATGAAAATGCTAAAAATTATGATGCTTCATACTACGAGTGGTCCGCAAACGAAAACTTCCCTGTTGAAAAATAGATTAACAATAATTTAAATAAAATAAGAAAGGTGTTAACCTTTATGAAAAGTATAAAAAAATCAACTTACACGAAGCTATCAATTTTGATAGCTTTAGCTTTATTAATTTGCATAAAACCTATTCGAGACCAATTGAAAGAATCAATCTTTATATTAAGCGCAATAAATGTTGATATGCTAAGAGGATATATATTATCCTTTGGTATCTGGGCACCCCTTGTTTCTTTTTTCTTAATGATTCTTCAATCTATAATTGCCCCACTTCCAGCATTTATTATAACCTTTGCCAATGCTGGATTATTCGGATGGGTAAATGGAGCTATTTTATCTTGGACTAGCTCTATGGCTGGTGCTATATTATGTTTTTATATAGCTAAGTTTTTAGGAAGAGACGTAGTCGAAAAGCTTACTAGTAAATTTGCATTAGCGCACATCGATGGATTCTTTGATAAATACGGAAAATATGCCATCGTAATAGCTAGATTACTTCCTTTTATCTCTTTTGATATAGTTAGCTATGCCGCTGGACTTACTTCTATGAGTTTATGGTCCTTTGTACTCGCAACAGGAATCGGTCAATTACCTGCAACTATTATATATTCATATGTAGGCGGAATGCTTGTTGGTGGTACTAAAATGTTTGTATTCGGACTTCTTATATTATTTGCCTTAAGTATTTTGATCTTTGCTGGTAAAAAAATATGGAATGATCGTCTTGAAAGAAAGAATTAAAAACCAATACACTTTTAAAAGATTAATGCACTTTCAAAAGATTAATGCACAATGCACAATGCACAATGCACAATTGAGGATGATTTTCTTCCCTTTGGTCAGAAAATCTTTAATTAATTTAAATAATTAAAAGATTCTCGATCAAAGAGAGAGAATCATCCTAAATTGCTAATTGCTCATTGCTAATTGCTAATTTTTTAAAGCTTTTATGTTTTAATTCCACACTCCACACTCCACTCTTGACACTATCTTTTAAAAAAGGGGTTTTTTCATGAAAAAAGCACATATTTCAAAGCACCTAAAAGAAAATATATCAAATGAACAAGATAAATGCATAGAATGTAAGCTATGTATGGAAACCTGTCCTATGCTAGATAAATTTTGTGATTCACCTAAAAAGCTTCTAGGAAATATAGTATCTACTAGTGAAATAGAAGCTACTATCCCCTATTCTTGCACTCATTGTGGCCTTTGCATGGAAGTATGCCCAAAATCTGTGGATTTACCAACAGTTTTTCATAGTTTAAGAGAAGAAATTGTGGATAACAATGTGGATGTGTTTAAAACTCTCAACACTACCCCTGTTAATTTTCATCAAAGGAATAGTTTTTCTAAACTATTTACTTCAAAGATAAACAAATCAAATGACAATAAAAAGAAAACTGTATTTTTCCCTGGTTGTAGCTTATCTTCTTATAGTCCGGACCTTGTAATGAAAACCTACGAGTATTTGAAAGAACACAGAGATATGGATATTATGTTAAAATGTTGTGGCAATCCTACTCATACACTTGGAGATAAGAAGAAATTCAATTATTATTTTGGTAGCTTACAAAATGATTTTGAAAATTCCAATGTAGACGAAGTAATAGTAGCTTGCGAAAATTGTTATAACACAATTAAAAATAATAGCCCAAATATTAAAGTAAAATCGCTATACCAAGAAATTGCAGAAAATGGCATACCAAGTACATATAAAGAAATAGCCAAGAACTTAATATTTGCCATTCACGACCCTTGTCCTACCAGATACGAAACTGTAATACATGACTCTGTAAGAAAAATAACAAGGCAAATGAATCTTACAATAGAAGAATTAGAATACTCTAGAGAAAAAACTCAATGTTGTGGCTCAGGAGCAATGGTTGCTGTAACTAATAAAAAAATTGCTTTAACTCAAATGAAAGAAAGAGCTGGTCAAGCCAATTCTGACTATATACTAACCTACTGTCAAGAATGTGTAGAATCACTAACTAGAAGTGGTAAAAAGAGTATTCATATATTGGATTTATTATTTAATGACGAAATATCCAATAATAACTTAGGATTAAAAGAAACTAGTACAATAAACAAATGGATGAATAGATATAAAACTAAGCAAAATATAGATACCCTTCATAAATAAAAACCCATTTTACTTTTATTACTATTTTTGATAAAATATAATCAACTATTCCAGATGGAGGTATTTTATCAATGTCTAAATTAGAAACGTATATAAACCCAATTTTTTATGCTTTGTTCTTTGTTACTTTTGCTTTTTTCATGAAAGGAATAGGCAATAATAATCAAATATTAATGTATACAAGTACATTTGTGTATATTTTATTATCAGTAATAAATATTAGTATCAAATTATTCATTATAAAACCTGACAAAAAACAATTATATACCGATATTTCAACTATTATTTTTTTAGGTTTAGTTCTACTTCAATCATATACACTAATAGTGTTCCCACGAAATAAAATCACTCTGTTTGATATTTTATTCTCTATTTATCTTCTTGTTACCGGTATCATAAATATAAAAATCTACAAAAACAAAAAAAGTGTTTTTTTTAATTTTGTCTTATTATTTATTTTCCTAACATTCAAATTTTACGTTTTCTCATTGTAAAATTATGCTATAATCAAAATTGATTATAAACTTATAATAAAAGGTGGTGTGATTTACTTCATGAGCAAATTCACTGTTTTAGAATTTTTAAGTGAAATTCAAAACCAAACATTCATTTTTAGTGGCCAAGGGATAAGTGCGTCTAAATTTAAATTAATAATGAATTTGCCATAAAGAGAAATTGCATGTAAATATAATTTTAAAATTATTTACCTGAGTAGTTTCTCTGCTCAGGTTTTTTATTATTTAATTTAATTTTGTGCTTTACCCTCAAAATTAATAAATATTTTTACGTTACTAATTAAAAAATAAATCTTCTGGAGGGTAATCAATTGAATTACAAAAATAAACTAGAAAAAAATATTTATTTAAACTATATATTTATATTTTTAACGCGCTTAGATTTAACACAAGGCTTATGGATGCTATATTTAGCCTTTAAAGGAATGACTTTATTACA
>DAOUPR010000292.1 GCA_030626065.1 Clostridium sp.
AACTATATAGAATAAAACAAATGATACCACAACACCTGGTAAAACTGGATGAACAACGAGATCAGAGCTATCTAATAGGAAAATATCTATTAGAAAAGAAACACCTATTGTTATCAATCCGCCTAGAAACGAGACTATTGCACCCTCTTTAGTAGCTTTTTTCCAAAACAATCCACCATATAGTGGAAGCAAAAAGGTTACTGAAAATATGCCCCATATATAGCTTCCATAAATAAGTAAGCTCATAGGAGGATTTATTGATAATATAAGGGATATTGTTCCTGCAAGAAATATAAACAATCTATTTAAGTTTAATAGTTTTTCTTCCCCTATTTCTGGGTTAAATAAATTTTTATAAATGTCATAACTAAATCCGCTTGCTAAGATAAGAAGCTGTGAATTTGCAGTTGATATAGCTGCCGCAGCAATACTAATCAATATAAATCCACTTAATGGAGAATAGATTACTTTGTTAATTATATGTGGAAAAATTTCATCAACAGTATGGACACTTTCGACTGAGGGCTCCAATACCCTTGCTCCAATACCGATTACAATTATTCCTAAATAAATCACAGCCAAGATTAAAACTGAAAAGCAAATCATTTTTACAGCAGTCTTTTTATCCTTTGCAGAGGATACTCTTATAGCATATTGTGGATTTGCAGCAAGTCCAAGACCCCATGCAAGACAAACTGTAAATATCATGCTTGGTCTTTGAAGTCCCTTACAAAATGGATCTAATAGATCTCCTTTCTCTATTATATATGGAAAATCTGGAAAGGGCTTTGTTGAAATAAGAGCTGCTTTTTGATTCATAATAGTTATTCCTCCTATGTCCTTTAATATAATGTAAGCCGCAATCATTGTTCCCATAAAAAACAAAATAGAGTTCAGTCCATCAGTCCTTGCAACTGAAAACAATCCCCCAAATGTTGTATATAGAACAAATAAGTACACTAAAAAGATTGAAAGAGTATAGTTTATATCTAAAAGTTCAGACATTACAATTCCGAATCCTCGAATTTGAATTATGATATATAAAATATAGCTTATTACAATTACTAAACCACCCATCGCTTGTAGAAGTTTGCTATTATATCTGATTTTAAAATATTCTGGAATTGTTAATATATCATAATCCTTTAGTTTTGCAGCCATAAATACTAAAAAAATAGCCCCTATAAACCAACCAACAATAGAATAAAGTACAACTGAATAACCATATGCATACAGAGAACCTGTTAGACCCTGCATAGAAGCTGCACTAAACCAAGTTGCTGTAAAAGTAAAAATACTTGCCCTTAAACCAAGACTATTACCAGCAACAAAAAAATCTCTTGTATTGTTTGTCCTTTTAAAGCCTCCCTTTCCAGCCCAAAGTAATACAAAGGTATAAAAGGTAAAGTAAACTAGATAAATTAAACTCTTATTCATTCTGTTAAATCACCTTCTTATGCTTTAGAATAAGTGCAGCAATTGAGGGTCCTAAGGTAGAACTAATAAATAAACCACCTACTAAAATCCATGTTTTATACGGTAGTCCCAACAGTAAATTATCAGTGTACATTTATTCACGTCCTTTATTATGGATTAGTTTTATTATATTTTATTTCTCTTTTTTTAATGCAGAAATAAATGAAAAAACCCATTAGCATCTAATACTAATAGGTTTTATCTTAAACCCTATGTAATTTACTCAACGATGTTCAAACCTTCGAAAACTTCAGCTGCTTTATAATCAGTACCTTTGATTCTGTCAAATTCCTCTATTTCAAACCAGCCCTTAACTCCATTTTCTTTTTTAACTTGACACCATCTTTTATTATCACTTGCAATTATTATTACTTCTTCACCTACTGTAAGGGCAGCGACCATTTCATTTTCTGTTGTTGATTTTAATAAAGGTATGCTTTTTAATACTTTTACTTTATGATTCATCTCAAATAATTCTTTAGTTTCATTCATGAGCATATGCTGAGAAGTCAAAATATATTTATCTCTATATGACCATGAATGGAGAATATTACCATTCGAGGATGTAATAAGGCTTCCATCACCATTTATTTTCATTTCGTTAATATGTCCAGAAACCTTACCTACATAAGAAATACTATGTACACAGTACCTATAAAAAGTAGTCATCGGATTATCATCAGATCCAAATTCACTTATTGCAATTTCCTTAACATTATCCTCTACGTTTAAGTCCACTACTTTAAATTTATAATCAGTATTTGTAGCAACGCCTATTAAGGAAATATTATTAATAGATAATCTGTAATATTTATTGGCACCTAATTCAAGGTTAATAAATTCCTTATTCCCGTCATTATCCAAGTCCAATTCAACAATTTTCCTCTCAGTTACCTCAAAATCATCTCGTATAAATGATTGACTCTTTACTAATTGCTTCATTTCGTCTTTTAGCTCATCAATTATGGAATCACTTTTATCAATTTTTTGATTAAGGTTGCTTATCTTTGAAGATAAGTCCCTATTCTGGTTTATTAACTGCTGATTTTCCTTTTCTAAGCATTCAATTTGTTCTTGCAAAATATTATTGGTTGATTCAAGGTTTTTCATAGTAACTTGGCTCTTATTATTAACACAAGATGTTAATAATAGAGTAATTGCAAAAATAACAATTACATATTTTCTCATTTCCCATCACCCAAAGTCTATTATAATTGATTTTATAATAAATTAGTAGTTTTATTTTTAACAACTCATATTAATTTTTTTATTAGTAGAAATTTTCAATCTTACACTCAGAGTTATCATAATATTAATTAGACTCATCTCAGCACAAAAAAGTTCCAAAAGAACAGAAAAAGTTTTTATAAAAAATTTCAACCTAACATGTAGATGAAATTATATTAAGCTTTAATCTCATTCATAATATTTTCTGCAAACTCTTTTACCTTTTTATCGATATCTTTTACATTCATTATTTCACCTGGATCATTGGCAACTGCCATAATGGCAAAATAAGGAGGCAATCTAAAACTTTTGTTAATATTAAGTGCTCCAATGAGTTGTTTAGCAACAGAATCTGATCCAGAATTTCCAGACACAATTACCCCAAACAATGTTTTATTGTAAAACTTAGTTCTTCTATATAGAACTGTCATTCTGTTTATAACAGCAGTAAGTTTAGCAGATATGGCATCATTATAATTAGGACATATCCATACGACAGCATCGGCTCTTTCTATTGCTGGCAGTATTTCCTTTGTAACAACTCCTCCATAAAAACAGGATTTCTTTTTACTATAATGCATACAGGTTTTAAACGAACAGCCTTTACAGTCAATAATAGTTCCATTTTCAACATGGTATTCCTCAATAGTACAATTTTCAATATGCTTCTTTATCATGTTCCACAGCATCAAAGTATTAGATGTTGCATGAG
>DAOUPR010000218.1 GCA_030626065.1 Clostridium sp.
ACTTTGATAAATGGAAGCAAATAACAGACTTATTGAAACCATACTGTAAAAGAATAAATTTTGCTGGTGGAGAACCTCTTTTACATAAGCAATTAGTTGGAAAACTATTACATTATAATCAAAAGATAGGCTTAATTTCAACAATAATTACAAATGGTTATTTTCTGGATGAACAATGGCTTAATCAATATGGAAAATATCTTAAAGCTATAGGTATATCTTGTGATAGTTCAAAAGAAATTGTTAATAAAAAGTTAAGTAGAGGTACAGGGAATCATGTAGAGAATACCATCAAGAAATTTAATATGATTAAAAATTTTAATAAAATAGAAGGCAATATCTTACCAAAACTAAATACAGTAATAAATAAATTAAACTATACAGAAAACATGGTTGATTTTGTAGTTAAAACTGGAGTAAAAAGGTGGAAAGTTTTTCAGTTACTAACAATTGAAGGTGAAAATGAACAATACAGTAAAGAGCTAGTGATTAATAAAGAAGAATTTGAAATATTTTACCAACAAAATAAAGAAATTGAACAATATGGTATTGAATTTATTGCTGAAGATGTAGATGAACTAACAGATACATATGTAATGATAGACCCTGAAGGTCGTTTTTTTTCAAATAATAATAACAGATATATTTTTAGTCAACCAATATATGAAATAGGTGTTGAAGAAGCATTGAAGCAAATCAATTTTAATCAACAAAATCTTGAAAATATCAATAGGATGTTTCTATGAACACAAAAAAAAGAATTGGTGTTATACATGGGAAATTTCAAGTATTACACAAGGGTCACATGGAATACCTTTTAGAAGGAAAAAGAAGATGTGATTTTTTATATATAGGTATTACAAATCCTGATTTATACCTCACAAAAGAACATACTACCGATAAAAATCGTTCTGACCCTAAATCAAATCCATTTATGTACTATGAGAGAATGGAAATGATAAGAGATGCTCTCTTAAAAGAAGGTATAAAAAGGGATGAGTTTGAAATTGTACCTTTTCCAGTAAATATTCCTGAATTAATTAAATTTTATGTTCCGATGGATGCAACTTTTTTTATTACTATTTATGATGAATGGGGTTGGCATAAATACAATTTATTAAAAAAAATGGGATTAACAGTTGATTTAATGTGGGTTAAGGACATGTCAGAGAGATTTACATCTGGAACAGAGACTAGAAATTTAATTGCAAATAGCAAGGAATGGGAACATTTAGTACCAAGCTCCGTAGTTAAATATATGAAAGAAAACAAGCTTGATAAAAGAATATACGGGATACTTAATGATAAAAATAAATAATTTTGAAGACATTATCACAATTGAGGAATTTGGTGGAAAATCACACTGGCTTTCTTGGCTTAAACATAAGGGATATAATGTTCCTTATGCAGTATTTATTTCTGCTATTAATAATAATGAAATAGATAATATTGATAATATAAATTTAGACAAAGAACTAGTTCCTTTTTTATGTGGTGAAAAATATTCTATTGCGATCCGTTCATCTGGTACAGTAGAAGATAGTTCTAATAAAAGTTTTGCAGGACATTATAAAACTTTTATTGGTAATTTTTCCTATAGTGAAGTTATTACTAATATTAAGGAAGTAATTAAAAGTAATAACACATTAAAAAACAAGATGGGTGTTGTAATTCAACAAAAAATAGAAAGTAAATATTCAGGTGTGATTTTTTCTTCAAATGTATTAAATAGTTCAAAAGAAGAGGCTCTTATTGGTATTGTTAAAGGAATGGGCGATAACTTAGTTTCAGGGAAAGAACCTGGAGAAACAATTATAATAAATAAAATTGACAATAGTAATATTCCTAATAATAAATATAAAATAGCAAATGAAATAATAAGGGAAATAATAAATATTGCAACTTCAATTGAGAAAATATTGCACTTTCCTGTTGATATAGAATGGTGCATAGATGATACAAATAATATTCATCTATTACAATGCCGACCAATCACAAGTTTTGCAAATTATAAAAGTGGTATTCTAGAAATCACACTTGAAAATGAAAAGTATATTCCCAAGGATGTTTTGACTCACGATAAGGTTATGATTAGATTACTTGCTAAAAAAAATAATATTAATATGTCAAAAGCTTATTTAGCAATAATTCCTCATACAACAAGAAAAATAAATTTAGATTTTCAGATTATTAAACCAGAAAAACACACTATTGGCTTTAGTACAGTGCTTGTTTACCCTACGAATATTAACGGAAAAATAGTAAGACATTTTTCTAAAACAGAAATAAAAAAACATAATATTTTATACAGAAACTGCTATCGAGAAAAAGTAAAAACACTTGAAAACATCACTTCATTACCTGATGTTTTAATTGATATTGGAAATAAATCATCTATCTACTCTTGGTTGAGTGTTATAATAATTCAAGAATTATATGAACCGCAGTTTACAGGTATAATAAAATCAATAGATGAAGGCTATCTTATAGAAATAGCAAAAGGTTTTTTTCTACAAAAAGGGTTAGTAACTCCTAGTCAATATATTATTAGCCATGAAAAAAATCTAATATATAAAAATGAAATATATCAGAATGAATATTATGATATTAATAACGGGGAGATCGAGAAGAAAAAATTAGAGAAAAAAATTTCTATTTCTAACACATCATTAATAAGTATAATAGCTGAATTTCAAGTGTTATTAAATGATAAAAGTAAAGCGATAGAATTTGGTTTATTTTCAGAAAAAGATAATTTAATTCCATATTTAATTGACTTTATAGAGGACAATGTTACTACTAATTTATCTTCAGAAGAACTTAATAATGGTATTGTATCAAAAGGAATAGTTACTGGACAAGTAGTTAAAAACATTAAGCTAGATAATAATAGTATTAATTTACATTTTCATGACAATAATAGTAGTGTCAATAAAAAACAAGGAAAATATATTTTTATGTATAAAAATCCAGATATCGCATTATTAACATTATTAGATGAATATGATAACGAAAATATTGGTTTTATATTTGAAGAGGCTTCTATATTGGCACATTTACCAATTGTATTAAGAGAGAGAAATATACCAGCTATTGTTGCAGATGAAATTAAATTTAATAATGGTGATATTATTCAAATTGATACAATCTCACAAAATATAAAAGCAAATGAGAGAATAAAAAAGATTGATTAAAAATGTAGTTGATAAAGAATTCTAAATACTCTATCGAGATATTATAGTAAAATAGGGACGGGATGGATAAAAGAACCTTTAACCTGCACCTCAAAGATTGTGAGTTTAGGTTCAATAACAGAGGTCAAGATTTATACAAATTATTGTTAAAAATCTTCAAAAAATCACCTCTAAACTAGTCTAGCCCCTAAAAAAATATAGAACAATAGGATTAATAATGCCATTAAAAACAATTCCTACAATATTAGAGAATATGAATAAATCAGAAAAATATGTTTTAAATAAATTAACTGAATTATATAAAAGTGAAGAACAAAGTGCTATTTTATATTTAGAACCAAAAGTAAAAAACATAACACCTGATTTTATTTTAATAGACCCATTATATGGAGTGACCATAATAGAAGTAAAAGCTTGGAATATAGACTATATTGATACTGTCAATAATAAAGAAGTAACTTTAAGTGACGGAAGAATTGATAAAAACCCATCATTTAAAACAAGAAACTATTTTAATACAATACAAAACTTTTTAAGATTTAAAGAAAATTTAATAGATGATAAAAATGAATTAAATTTTAATTTATATGCAAGTTTATTTTTAACACAAATTTCAGAAAATGAAAGTGCTACTAATAAGTTAAAAGAATACTTGAACCATTATCCTTCAACAGTATGCTATAAAAATGATATTCAGAAATTAAGTTTTGATATATTATTTTCAAAAGGAAAAAATAAAATAGATGATAATTCTATGGGATTAATAAGACATGCGATATTTCCAGAAACTCAAATAAAATCAACTCTTGATATAGTAAATAACAATAATGAAAATAAAATTAAAGTAATGGATACAAGTCAAGAAGAGTTTGCTAAAAAAATTCCAAATGGTCATTATCATATTAGTGGAACACCAGGTTCAGGGAAAACAGTTATTTTAATAGCAAGAGCAATTCATTTATTAAGAGAAAATTCTAATTGGAGAATAGCTATAATAACTTATAATAAAGCATTAAAAAGTAAGATAGAATTAAAGCTAAAGATTTTAGAAGAAGATTTAGAATTAATGAATATTGATGTTAATAAAATAGAAGTAATGACTTTTCATTCTTTTGCACTTAAAATAGCTTCTATTCGAGTTCCTAATCCATCAAATGACAACTTTTGGACAGATGTTTTACCTCAAAAAGCTCTTGAAAATGCCTATCCTCAATTTGATGCTATGTGTATTGATGAATACCAAGATTTTAGAGATGATTGGATTAAAGTTTGTATTGCTTCTATTAAGCCCTATGAATATAATGTAGTAGAAAAAGGTGAAAAAACATCTAAACTATTACCTAACATTTTATTTGCAGGAGATAGATTACAAAGTATATATAATCCAAATGAAACAAATTGGAGTCAAAATGTAGGTCTAGATATGAGAGGAAGATCTAAATTATTAAAAACAAGTTACAGAACAACTTCAGAACACTTATCATTAGCACTGAATCTTCTAGAAACAGAAACAATATATGAGAATGAAATAAAAAAATTCTATGAAGGTAAGACAGGAATTATTGGTAAAAACAATATTAAAAATAGTTTAGAATTTATTTCTAATATAATAGATAAATTATCTGAATTATTTCAGATATATCATAAAAATGAAATTCTAATTTTAACTGATAGTAAATATAGTGCAGATAATTTTTGCAATGAACTACCTATAGAAATTAGAAAAAATGTGCTTTTTCAAAAAGAAATATTAGATGACAGTAAAACAACAATTACTACATACTATTCATCAAAAGGGCTAGAAGCAAAAGTTGTAATTATATTAAATATTAATAATATAACAGATAAAAAATTAGCATATGTTGTAATGACAAGAGCATCAGAAAAGTTAATTATTCATGCCTTTAATTTTAACGAGGGATTAGCTAGTGAATTACAAAAAATAAAAAGCTAAAATTACTGTGCAAGCAGATACAACAAAACATAGTATCCAATAAGTAGCCTAACGGTGACTTATGAATATATTCGACCGTTATACGACAAAGGAAAGAAGCTATGCCTTCAAAAGATGATTGGCGATGTCAAGGATCAAACTGACCATGACCATTGTGAATTTTGTAATGCAAAATTCATGGAAAATGTAAATGAGAGTGTTTTGACTGAAGTCTATACCTCTAAGGACAGATATCGTTGGATATGCAAAGACTGCTTTGAAGACT
>DAOUPR010000226.1 GCA_030626065.1 Clostridium sp.
AATGATGATTTTCTTCCCTTCGGTCAGAAAATCTTATATTAAACTTACTACACAAAGACCCAATGATCAGATATCATTGAGTCTTTGAATCTTTTATAAAATAAAAGAAATTTTTTAGCTCCGCTAAAAAATTTCCTCCTTAATTGTGTATTGTGCATTGTGCATTAATCTTTTAATCTTTTAATTGCTAATTGCTAATTGCAAATTGCAAATTATCTTATAAAAAACATTGCAAATTATCCATAAATAATAACTACTAAAATTAACAATACTTATTAATATCAACCCCTTTTTTGAAATATACCCACGTTTATTTATCTAATTAAAGGATATACTATTATTACAAATAATATTATTTCTTAAAGGGTGATAAATAATGTCAAAAAACAGAAAAGCATCTGATAAATACGAAAGCATGCATAAACTAAAAATGGAAACAGCCAAAGATATTGGCATAAATTTAGAAAACACTAATAATAAGCCCTATATGGGTAATATGACCTCCAACGTAGCCAGTAAAATGGGTGTAGGAGGGAATTTAGGTGGCGAAATGGTTAAAAGAATAATCCAAGAACAAGAACAAAAAATGACTAAAGAAAAAAAATAGCTTTACTGCAATACAGAATCTTAATTCAATGCACAACCTTAATTCAATGCACAATGCACAATTAATGATGATTTTCTTCCCTTTGGTCAGAAAATCTTATATTAAACTTACTACACAAAGACCCAATGATCAGATATCATTGAGTCTTTGAATCTTTTATAAAACAAAAGAAATTTTTTAGCTCCGCTAAAAAATTTCCTCCTTAATTGTGCATTGTGCATTGTGCATTGTGCATTGTGCATTGTGCATTGTGCATTGTGCATTGTTCATTATAATTATTTAAGGCTTCCCAGTTCATTAACTGCCTTTTGAAGTGTATCATCTGTAGATTTTAAAACTCTTTGATTAGCAGAATATTCTCTACTTACTTCTATTAATTTTATCATTTGACTTGTCATATCAACATTTGAATTTTCTAATGAAAATTGTTTTAATATACTATCATTATCCTCGATAGGTTGTACCTCTTGGGCTGTATATAAGCTTTCTCCTACTCTCTTCAACATCTGTGGGTCATCAAATTTAACAACATTTAATTCTAATCCATCCACATTTGTATTCTTTATAAATCCATCAGCAGTAACACTAATATTTTCTTCTGCTGAATAAATATATGAGTTTTCACCTGTAGAAGTATTCTTAGCAATTACAGAATATCCATTCTCATTTACCAATCTACCATTTGCATCAAAATTAAAATTCCCATTTCTAGTATAAACATAAGACCCATCGTTTTTTTGTAATGTAAAGTATCCTTCACCTAAAATTGCAAAATCTGTATCTATTCCTGTATCTTCGAAAACCCCTTGTGAAGACATTTCATATATATCATCAATATTTATCCCTGGGTTTATTGTACCTACTTGTTCTCCAGTTCTTCTATTTACTATATTCATTTCTTCCTTAGAGTTCGCTATCGCTATCTGCTCTTTAAATCCAGTAGTCCCTGTATTAGAAATATTATTAGCTACAACTTCCTGTTTTTTCTGCAGATATTTCATTGCTGACCTTGAAGTTTCAAGTCCTCTTATCATTTATCATTCACCCCACTATTGTCTATTACCTTCACTTCATCCTCATAAATCATACCCATACCTTTGGCTCTTTTCTCAATATAACTATCATCATAAGATTTACAGGATGGAATTAAAATTAATGATGTAAGAATTATTCCTAAACCTATTCCTATTATCATTTTAGGTGTAATTATTTTTATAATTGTTTCTGTATACTTCTTAATAATAACACCTCCCCTTTCCCTAATGATAGATCAGAAGCTATTTCTTCAAGATTTTTTCCTTGCTCTTCTAAAATTTTTATTTTTTCTATGATTTTGTTTTTATCATTTTCCTTATTAGATTCACCACTTGATACTTTATTAGTAACTGATGTCTCTGTGCTTTTTCTCGCTGTTTTTGCGGTTCTTGCTGTTGGACTTTTACTAGTTTCTTGAGTATTTCCTGCTGCTGTGCTCGTATTTTTCTTAGTCATACTTTTTGTCTTAGATAAAGCTTTCATTTTTGCTTCCACTAGTTTATCTATCCTAGTTTCATTTCTTTTTACTGCTCTCTCTCTTTTAATTATTTCTTTCTCAAGGAGAAATAGTTTTTTTTCTCTATCTGTAGTATCCACCATAGGCTTTAACATATCTTCGATTCTATTAAGTTTCTCGTGTATCTTTTCATCTCTTTTTTCGTCATATTCAATCTCTATACTACCCATTTTTTCTTTAATGATTTCATTAAAATCTATATTCTTCTCTAAATCTTTATCATTATCATCTTCTAATTGAATATACCCATCTTCATAAATATTTTCATCTTCATAAACATCTTCTTCATTAAAAATCACTTCTTCTGTTTCATTCGAAAATGATTCGCTTTCTTTTGCTTCTTTTTTTAATAGAATAATTCCGTAAGCAGAAATACATATACCAATTATTAACATTAAATATACCATCGTTTTTCTCCTAAAGTATTATAAACTTTCTTCCAAGTAAATTTTTAATTTTTTCAGAGCTCTACCATGAATTTGAGATACCCTAGATATAGAAATTTCCATTACATATGCAATTTCTTTAAGTGCTAATTCTTCTGTATAAATCAAGTTTAAAATAATTCTTTCTCTCTCTTGCAAACTATCTAGAGCTTTAACTAATAATTTGTTCTTTTCTTTTAATAAAAATTCATCTTCCGGTGAAACACCTTTTTTATCTATCAACAAATCCTTTAATGTATTCTCACCTTCTGAACATTTAGATAATTTTTCATCCAAATAATTTATAGCAATATCACCAGCAGAATCCTTTATACTATTTAATTCATCTAGACTAATTTGCAAATAACTACTCACTTCTTTATCGTCTGGTTCTCTCAAAAGCTTCTGCCTTAAATAGTTAAGTGCTGAATTATAATCATTTATCTTTTTAACTTTACCTCGAGAAATATTTGAATGTTTCCTAATTTCATCTATCATTGCTCCTCTTATTCTCAAAGTAGCAAAGGTGGCAAAAGAAGCATTTTTACTCTTATCATATTTATCAACAGCTTCCATAAGTCCTATAATACCTACACTATATAGATCTTCTTGTGTAAGACTCATATTATTATTTAATTTTACACCCCTTGCAATCTTATGCACAAGGGATAAATTTTCAAGTATCATTTCATCTCTACTTATATTTTTAATTTTATATGCTTCTTTCAATAAGATCACCTATTTTTCTTATGAGAATACTTTCATCATTCTATTTACTAGTTGTTTCATAGAATTCATACCTTTATCATCACTATTTTGAGCTAATAAATTATCAATAACATTGCTTATATTCTTACTAGCCGCACAGTTAGGATGTTCAATAACAAAAGGTTTTTGTTCCATTACTGCTTCTCTGACTCTTTTATCTTCAACAATAAACCCAATTTTATCTAATCTTATACTTAAAAAATTAGCAGCTACCCTATCCAACTTTTCAAAAGCCTTTTGTGAATCTTTTTCATTCCTTACTTTGTTAACAACTACTTTTATAGAATCTTTTACTTTCATTCTATTAACAATTTTAATCAGACTATAAGCATCAGCTAATGAAGTAGGTTCTGGCGTAGTAACTAAAATCATATCTTGAGAAAAAGAAATAAACGATAGTAAACTTTTAGATACCCCAGCACTTGTATCAACCAGTATGGTATCAATTCCTTCTAACCGAGACAAGTCATTCAACAATTTCTCCTGTCTATAACCACCCATTTCTGCCATTTCTAAAAGCCCGGAGCCTCCAGATATTATTTTTACACCTTCGTTACTTTCTATTATCACTTCTTTTAAAGGTATCTCTTTATTAATTACATCATAAAGCGTTTTTTTAGCCCTTACTCCAAGCAAAACATTTATATTAGCCATCCCATAATCAGCATCTATTATTAAAACTCTTCTTCCTCTTTTTTGCATACCTATGGCTAAATTCAAAGTAAAATTACTCTTACCAACTCCACCTTTTCCACTTGCAATAGTATATACTAATATCTTGTTATCTTTGGATTTTGTTAAATTATCCTTAGAAAAAACCATTTCCCTTAAGTTTTGCGCTTGGTCCATCATACTCTAATCTCTCCCCAGATATAATAAAAAAGTTTATCAATGCTTGCTCTTTCAATATCGTCAGGTACATTTTGTCCCGTACAAATGTATGCTAGTGGCTTATGGATATATCTAGCTACATTCAGTATATTTCCATAGCCTGAACTTTCATCAATTTTAGTAAGTATATACTTATCGAAACCAATAGTACTATAGCTATCAATAATCGCTTTAATATCTCGGTATTTTGTGGTTAAACTAACAACTAAATACGTACTCATATTTGTAATGCCACTTATATATTCCTTAATTTCATCTATCTGCTCTTCATTTTTATAACTTCTACCAGTTGAATCAATGAGCACTAAATCATAACTTGAAAATTTCTTAAGCGCCTTTTGCATATCTTCTTTTTTTATAACTACTTCAAGAGGAATATTTAAAATATCTGCATAAGTTTTTAGTTGTTCTACTGCACCAATTCTGTATGTATCCATTGTGATTAAGGCTACCTTTTTATTGTTTCCTATAGACTCTTTTGCTGCAATTTTTGCAATAGTAGTTGTTTTTCCCACTCCTGTAGGTCCTATAAATGACACTATTTTATTTTCTAGTTCTTCATTTATTTCAACATTATTCTTAACTTCTTCCCATAAAAATTCATTTAATACGAATTTATTTACGTCTTTTTCCTTCAATCCATTAATTCTACAATAATCATAAAAATCCTTCTGTACAGCTTTATTAATATCTATACTTTCAAATAATTCTTCCATATCAAAGTTTAATCTTAAATCTTGTTTTTCTTCTATTCTTTCTGTTTTTTCTATTCTTTCTATTTCTTCTGTCTCTATTGTCTCAGTTTCTTCTTCTTCTGGTACTTGGTCATCTATAGCTGCAATTACTTCTCTCTTCTTCTTTTTGAAGAATTTAAGTAAGCCACCTTCATCAATATATCTATCACTTATAATTACAGCACTATCCCCTAAATCTTGTTTTTCTTCTATTCTTTCTGTTTTTTCTATTCTTTCTATTTCTTCTGTCTCTATTGTCTCAGTTTCTTCTTC
>DAOUPR010000029.1 GCA_030626065.1 Clostridium sp.
AGGAGCTTTATTGTCTTCAAAGCCTGATGTAGTAGCACCAGGAGAAAAAGTATTAGCACCAATTCCAGAAGGATTTTATGATTCATTATCAGGAACATCTTTTGCAACACCATTAACAGCTGCAGCTGCGGTACTAATGATGGAATGGGGATTAGTTAAGGGAAATGATGCTTTAATGTATGGTGATAGATTGAAATATTTTTTATTAAAAGGAGCTATAAGAGACAGAGAGGAAGTTACCTATCCTAGTCCGTTATGGGGATATGGTAAGTTGTGTGTAAAAGGAGGGCTTCAATTGGCCATTAATAGTAGAAGTTATGGGAGATTAATACGGCAGATAAGTAAAAATTACAATGAATATTTTTTCGGGGAGCAGTATGGTAATTTTATAATTGAATATGAGGGCGATTTAAATAAAGTTTTTGATAATATTGATTTTGGAGTAGCATTTGCATTAGATGAACGATATGCAGTAGCTTTTGTTGAATATGACAAAGCTTATGAGTTTTTCAAAGATACTGTAGAAATTGTTTATGTAGAAGAACCTACTATTTTTACGTTATCACAGGTATCACCAATAGATGCAGCCAAAATAAGTGAATTTCATAATAATCCGATTTTTCAATTGAGAGGGCAAGGCGTAATGGTTGGAATAATTGATACGGGAATTGACTATTTAAATGATGAGTTTATATATGAAGATAATACAACGAGAATAATAAATATATGGGACCAAAGTATTGAAGGTAATGGATCACCGGGAGTTTTTGGTGTTGGAAAAGAATACACAAGAGAAGAGATAAATGAAGCAATTAAGGTTAAAAAAGCTGGAGGAGATCCTTATAGTATTGTGAAGAGTAAGGATACAATTGGACACGGTACAGCTATGGCTGGAATTGTTGGGGGAAGAGGTAAAAATCCTGAATTAATAGGTGCTGCTCCGGATTGTGAATTTTTGATAGTTAAGTTAAATGGAGTTAAGAAAAGTATTAGAGAGCAGGAAGGAATAGGAGAGAAAAATATTCCTATGTATTGTAGTGCAGAATTAGTTCTTGGAATAAAGTATTTATATGAAAAATCAAGAGAATTAAGGAAACCTTTAGTTATATTGCTTCCATTTGAGAGTAATAAGGGAGCGCATGATGGCACAGCTATAACGGAGAGATATATTGATGAAATATCAAAGGTTAGAGGATTAGTTGTGGCAACAGGTGTTGGCAACCAAGGGGATGAAGAAATTCATACTTCAGGTAAATTTGAAAAAATTGGAGATGTTAGGACTATTGAACTTAAGGTGGACCCTTTACAAAAGAATCTAAAATTTGAGATATGGTGTACTAAGCCTGATAAAGTTTCTTTAGGGATAGTATCTCCTTCAGGGGAGGTTATTGATAAAATTCCTGCAAAATTATTTGAAGAAGAGATTATCAAACTTGTTTATGAGGGTAGTGTAATAACTGTTAATTATAGTTTGCCAGAAGAGATAACAGGTGATGAGAGAATAACTATAAAAATCACAAATATAAGGGGTGGTTTGTGGAAGTTTAATCTTTATGCAGATTATGTTGTTACAGGAAGGTACAACGCTTGGTTACCACAAAGGGCTCTGTTGCAGCAGGAAACTAGATTTTTAAATCCTACTCAGAATGGAACAATAACGGTACCATCTACTTCAGAAAAAGCAATTTCTACTGCTTTTTATGATCAAAATATTAATACTGTTGTTGTGAAATCAGGAAGGGGATATACAAGGAATTTAATGATTAAACCAGAATTAGCAGCAGGTGGAGTGAATGTGAAAACGACCAAACCAGGTGGAGGGGAAACAATAGTTTCAGGTAGTAGCGCAGGAGCAGCGGTAACAGCAGGTGCATGTGCATTAATATTAGAATGGGGAATAGTTCAAGGAAATGATCCTACAATGTATTCTACAAAGGTTAAAACTTACCTGATCAGAGGAGCAACACAACGTAAAGGGGATGTGTATCCTAATAGAAATTGGGGATATGGACAATTAGATATGGAAGGAGTTTTTAGGGAGATAAGAACTTGAGGCATAATTAGCAATTTGCAATTAGCAATTTGAAAGCAATGACAATGCACAATTTCAAAGCAATGCACAATGCACAATTTACAATGCACAATTGAGGTAGATTTTCTTCCCTTTGGTCAAAAAATCTTTATTTGAAAAAAGACTTTCTTAAGAATGAAGATAATTACCTTAAGACATTAATTTCAATGTAGAGTGTGAAAAAAATTGTTTCATTTTCATAAGATTTTAGGTTTTTCATTAATTAAAGATTTTCAGACGTTAGGAAGAAAATCATCCATAATTGTGCATTGTGCATTGTGAATTGTGCATTAATAAATGTGCATTGTGCATTGTGAATTGTGCATTAATAAATGTGCATTGTGCATTGTGAATTGTGCATTAATAAATGTGCATTGTGCATTAATCATTATGCATTAATCATTGATATAAAACTATTTTCACCTAGTAATATAATCTATCATATAATAATTTAGAAGTAATATTATGGAGAGTGTAGAATGCCAAAAGGTAGAATTCAAATAAAAGCTCTGCAAGGAGAATCTTATGTTCCGATAGTAGGGGCTAAGGTAACTGTAATCCAGGATAAAATACAAACAAATATAGTTGAAAAAGATACTACTACAAATGATATAGGAACTACGGGTGAACTTGAAGTAAATGCACCGCCATTAGATAATTCGCAAGAACCATCTGATAAAATTCCGTATAGTTTATGTGATTTAAAAGTAGAAGCTCCTAATTATGTACCAATGTACATTAAAGGATGCCAAATATTCCCTGATACGTTGGCGGTTCAAGAGTGTAAAATGGTGAGTGCATCCTCAGGGGCAAGGCAGGTAAAAGAAGAAGAAATTATAAATATTGCACCTAATACGTTAGTTGGAAAATTTCCTCCTAAGATACCAGAAGACCCTAATAAATCAGTTCCACCACCAACAGGAGGAGTTGTGTTATCAGAAGTTGTTGTGCCAGGTTTAATAGTAGTTCATGCTGGCGGTCCTAATGATCCTTCTGCTCCAAATTATACAATTAGATATAGGGATTATATAAAAAACGTAGCTTCTTGTGAGATTTTTGCTACTTGGCCAGAAAGTACAATTAGAGCAAATGTTTATTGTATTATTTCATTTACTTTAAATAGGATATTTACAGAATGGTATAGAGGAAAGGGAAAAACTTTTGATATAACTAGTTCCACTGCATATGACCATGCATTTTCTTATGGCAGAAATATTTATTCTAATATTAGTAGAGTTGTAGATGATATATTTTCTACGTATACTAGAAGACCGGGAAGGCTTCAACCGTTATTAACTCAGTATTGTGATGGAGATAAAGTAAAGTGTCCAGGTTGGCTTACACAATGGGGGAGTAAGTATTTGGGAGATGAAGGTAAAGTTCCTTATGAAATATTAACATATTTTTATGGCTCTAATTTAGAATTGAAAACAGCAAAAGAAGTTAAGGGAATTCCTATGTCTTATCCAGGATATGTACTAAAACTAGGCTCTAGCGGAGAACCAGTTAGAACTATTCAAAAATATCTAAATAGAATAGCTGATGATTATCCTGCAGTTCCAAAGCAGAAGGTTGATGGCATTTATGGTGAAAAGACTAAAGAAGCTGTAACAATTTTTCAAAAGATATTTTATTTACCACAAATAGGAGTAGTTGATTATGCTACTTGGTATAAAATTTCAGATATTTATGTAGCCGTAACTAAAATAGCAGAATTGCAAAGTAGAGGTTATACAGAAAAAGATGAAGAGGTCAAAGCTATTAAGAGAAAAATGTTTATACCACCTCCACCTTATATTAATACTAATGTACCGAAAATATTTTATCCTTGCGAAGAGTAAAATAATAGAAAAAATAATATAATAAGGGTTGAAAATGAAAGTTTGCGAATAGAATTTGCAAACTTTTGCTTTTATTACTTTAAGATAGAGGTGAGTTTATAGAATATAGAGTGTTAAAAAAATTTTATAACAAATTATAAAAAGTAAGTATTATGAATAGATAAGGGTGTATTTGATGCATCTATTTAAAAAAAATATTACTAGAAACATAACAAATTATAAAAATACATATTTTTCAATAAATATATAAATGAATTTTAAATAATGAATAATTGCAATATAATACTTGCAAAAATAGTGAAGATACTATAAAATAACATTATAGGCATGTACAATAAGTTAATAAATTGTGAAAATACATAATAAATATTAACATAATGATTCAATATCAAGTAAAAAGTATTAAATCATTAATAATATGTATAGAAAATATATTATTCCAATAAAAGGAATGAAATTTGAAAATCAAAACTATGCAAGGGGGATATTATAATGAAAAGAAGAGGAATAACAGTAGTATTATCATGCATTTTAGCTTTAGGGCTTTTAACAGGATGTGGATCTAAGAAACAATTTTTCACAATAACTACAGGAGGTACAGGTGGTACGTATTACCCAATTGGTGGAGCTATAGCTGATACATTAACTAAAAATGTAGAAGGTTTAACAGCAACGGCACAAGCAGGTAACACATCAGTTGCTAACTGTAACTTAATTAAATCAGGAGAAACAGAATCTGCACTTGTTCAAAACAATGTAGCTTTCTGGGCATATGAAGGTGTAGGTGCTTTTGAAGGATCATCAGTAGAAAATTTAAGGGGTATTGCTTCTTTATATCCTGAGGCTATTCAATTAGTTGCTTTAAAAGAATCGGGAATAGAATCTGTTGAAGATTTAGTTGGAAAAAAAGTTTCAGTTGGAGAATTAGGAAGTGGTGTAGATTTTGATGTCCAAAATATCTTTGAAGTTTATGGTTTAACTTACGAAGATATGACTGTTGATTATCTTTCATTCTCAGAGGCTTCATCAAAATTGAAAGATAAACAACTAGATGCTGCTTTTGTAACAGCAGGGTATCCAACATCAAGCATTACGGACGTTGCTTTAGCACGTGAAATTAATATAATTGAAATTCCAGCTGATAAAATTGCTGAATTAATGAAAACTTCACCATATTATTCTGAAACAGTAATACCAGCAGGTACTTATGATGGTGTGGACGAAGATGTAACTACTGCTACAACAATGGCAATGTGGGTTGTTGATGAATCAGCAGATGAAGATTTAGTTTATGAAATGACAAAAGCGATGTGGGAAAATAGAGATACAATTGAGGAAGCTCATGAAAAAGGAAAAGTTATTACTATAGATACTGCTTTAGATGGAATGGGTATACCACTTCATCCAGGTGCAGAAAAATATTATGCAGAGCAGAATATAAAATAAGAACTTAAGAAAAACAAAACATTCCTATAGGGAGGTTGGTCGAGTATTAAATTTTAATGCTCGACTTTGTTTATGATGAAAAATACAAAAATGAGAAGCAAGAAAAATAAATTCATAGTTTTAGGTTTGATTATTTTAATGATTGCAAGTTTAAATTTTTGGAGAGTGAATACTTTTTTCATAAAAGATAAGAATCATAAAGTAGTTTATTCAGAAAAGATAAAAGAAGGAACAAAGTTTACTTTTGAATATATTCATTCTGTATCAAAAACACCAATAGAAGAAGAATTAGAAATAAAAAATGGTTGTTTTAAATTGATAGAAGTAAGATATATTGATCAGGGTGGCGCGGGGATGCCGGAATTTAGCTATGGAGAAGAAAAATTCGAAAAGGTTGGGGACAAATTCATTATAAGTAATTTTGATAGAGTATTCCAGACAATTCCTATTACTGTTCAAACTAAATATAAAGATACTTTAGTTTTCGAAAATATAACTTTAAAATTGGACGAACTACTTGAAGGGAATGGAACAGCAATTCTATTTACTGATAATATTTCAATAATGAAGTTTTTATACTATAAAGTGGTTACTAAATAGAAGGTACTTAGATATAACTAAGAAGCTCCCACTTCAGAGTAAGAAAGTGGATGAGAGTTTACTATGAAGTTATAATCAATATGTTAGATTTATAGGAGGGGTAATTTATGTTTAAAAAAATAACTAGTAAGTTTAAGAAAAAAGAAATAGAACCAGTAGTTAGCGAAACTTTAGAAGAAACTGAAGTCGATTTAGATAAGATTAAAGAGTTGGACAAGGAAGCTAATTTTAGGAAGTTTACTGGTAAAACGGCAATACTTATTACAATAATTGCTGTATCAATGTCATTATTTCAATTATATACTTCAGGGAATGGTTTACTTGGAGCAAGGTTCCAAAGAACTATTCACTTAGCTTTTGCACTTTGTTTGATTTTCTTGCTTTATCCAGCAACAAAAAAATCACCAAAAAACAAAATTACTATTCTAGATGCTATTTTTGCTATAGCAGGTATTACTGTAAATATGTATATTGTAGTGAATTTTCAAGCATTAGCACTTAGAGCTGGTCTTCCAACTACTATGGATATAGTAATGTCAATAATTGCTATTATAGTTATTTTAGAAGCAGCAAGAAGAGTTATAGGAATTGATTTACCTATTTTAGGAGTAATCTTTTTAGTTTATTCTTATTTTGGACCATATCTTCCAGGAATTCTTGCACATAGAGGATATTCAGTTAAAACAATTTCAACATATATGTTTCTTACTTTAGAAGGTATATATAGTACGCCACTAGCTGTAGCTGCAACTTACGTATTTTTATTTGTTTTGTTTGGGGTTTTAGCAGAAAAAACAGGACTTGGTCAATTATTTATAGACATAGCACTAGCTATTGCAGGTAAAAGCACAGGGGGACCGGCTAAGGTTTCAGTAATTTCGAGTGGTCTTATGGGATCAATTAATGGTAGTTCTATTGCAAATACAGTTACAACGGGTGCATTTACAATTCCTTTAATGAAAAAAACAGGATATAGAGCTCAATTTGCAGGGGCTGTTGAAGCAGCGGCTTCTACAGGTGGACAAATTATGCCTCCAGTAATGGGTGCAGCAGCATTTATTATGTCAGAATTTCTAGGAATTTCATATGTAAAAATATTAACTGCAGCAATTATTCCGGCACTTTTATATTACTTAGCTGTTGGTTTTATGGTTCATTATGAAGCTGCTAAATTTGATTTAAAGGGTGTAGAAAAAGTTCCTCATTTATTTAAAATATTAAAAGAAAGAGGATATCTTCTTATTCCTTTAGGAGTAATTATTTTTCAATTAGTTGGAGGTTATACTCCACTTAGTGCAGGTTTTTGGGGCGCTATATCAGCTATAGTAATAGCGTTTGTTGCTGATTTTATTAAAAAAGAAAAGACTTTTACTTTTAGAGATTTAGTTGATGCTTTAGAACAAGGTGCAAAATCTTCATTAAGTGTTACAGCATCTTGTGCGGCAGTAGGATTTATAGTAGGTACTTGTACATTAACAGGTCTTGGATTAAGTTTTGCAGGTATGACAGTTAATTTAGCACAGAGTATAGTTAATTTGTTCGCATCTATAGGATTGACATTCCTTGTTACAGATGGAGTGCTATTATTCTTCACTTTATTCTTCACAATGATTGCTTGTACAATATTAGGATCAGGAATTCCTACAACAGCAACTTATATTATATTAGCTATGATAGCGGCTCCGGCATTAACAAGACTTGGGGTATCACCATTAGCTGCTCATATGTTTGTTCTTTATTTTGGGGTTGTTGCAGACTTAACGCCTCCAGTTGCTTTGGCAGCTTATGCTGCGGCGGGTATAGCGAAATCTAATCCATTTTGGACGGGATTTACGGCAGTTAAGCTTGCTATAGCAGGATTTATAGTTCCTTATGTATTTGTATATTCACCAACATTGCTCTTACAAGAGGTTTCTGTTGTCGAAGGTGGTTTAGCTATTGCTACGTCAATTATAGGGATTTGGGCACTTGCAGTTGCAGCAGAAGGCTTTATGAAGACTAAAGTATATACAATTGAAAGATTAGCGTTATTTATTGCTGCTATAGCTCTTTTAATGCCATCACCTACAAGTGATGCTATTGGAGTAGTAATATTTGGTGTTATATTTGTACTTCAAAAAACAAGAGTGAAAAATACTACTACAAGAATGAATGAAGCTGTTTAAACTAATTAGATAATGATAAAAATGAATGGGAGTGTTTAGCTTAGCTGAACACTCCCATTTTTTAATGGTAATAATAATGCACTTTTTTTAAAACATAGAGTACAATTTGTAAATAATAATTATCAATTGCAAATTATGTTTAAAAAATAATTGCCTTAAATATAATCTAAAAGAGAAATTTTGTAATATAATATTAATAAGAAAATATTTACATAAATCTGATTTATTAGAATACAAGGTAGTGATTTTATGAAAAAGTCAAAAGCATCACCTCTTTTTCTTTTAATATTATTCTTGCTTATTGTAATTTACACTAATATGGATATTTCACGAAAATATATATTAATGATGTCACTGGATGATGTTAATATAACATCAATTTTAGAAAAACAGCACTATGAAATTTCATCAAATTCAAAATCTAAAAATCTGTATATTGGATTAGCTAGAAAGAATACTATGAATTTTAAAAAGTATGCTATAAATAATGGAGAAACATTAAAACTTAATATTCCAAAGGATCAAAAGCTTATAATTTCTTTAGCCAATGATATAAAAGATGGTGATTTGTGGAATGTTGAAAATACAAATCAAATGAATTGTCTATTATTTATAGAAAAGGAGCACTGCCTTATTACCCCGGCAATAGCTTTTGAAAATTATTCTAAAAACCAATTAGATAGAGAAGTCTTCTTTTTTGAAATAAATAAAGAGGGTAAAGAAACTATAAAATTCAAATACGGTAATAATGATGAGTTACTTTTTGATTTTAAATTAGAAATAGAAGTAGAATAATATAAAGTCAATGCACAGTTCACAATGCACAATGTACAATCAAAAGATTAAAGATAATTTTCAATTTGCAATTTGCAATTAAAAGATAAATGAAAAGCGAGGCATATTGGTAATTAAGGAAAAAATATTTTATTTTTGTTCATTTGATTATTTAATTATTTTTCAGAAGTCTTTAAATTAATTAAAGATTCTCCGAGGAACGAGGAGAATCATCATTAATTGTGCATTGTAAATTGTGCATTGTGCATTTGTTTTTAGGGGTTGTGCATTAATCTTAATATATTTTCTCGATATTTACTCCCTTATAGAAGAGTTTTAAAATATCTTCATAGCTATATCCTTTTAAGGAAAGATTCATTGCTCCGTATTGACTCATTCCTACGCCATGACCGAAGCCACCACCATATATATTAACAGTATCTCCTAGTATTTCTGTAGAGAAAAATGAAGAGGGGAGTGTTGACCAGTTATCAATAGTTGACTCATCATTTTTATAAATGGGAATTGAGGAATCTAGAGTATTATTTCCGTTATTAAAACATCGTCGTATATTAACATCTTTATCTACAATTATTTCGGCGTTTTCAAATAAGAAGGATAATTCTAAAATATTACCCATTGGACTTCTTTTAATAGTGTCTATTTTTAATAAAGTTCCTAAATCTTTTGGCAAGTCTTTTTTTTCTTTTTTATTTATTAAAATTTTTACATAATCAGGATTACTATTAAATCTATCCATTAATGTTAGGGAAAGAATTTTTTTAAGGTTACTTTTTGAGTAACTAGCAGACCATCTATAGTATGGAGATATTGAATCATAACTTTCTATTGTTGTAGATTTGAAAAAATCAAGCCAATCCTGTTCGGTTTTAGGTATAGATATTTTGGAAATGAGAAAATTATTATCTTCTAAATAAGGTATACTTTCTGTTGGTGTATCCTTTCTATACCATATATTTTGAAATTCAGTTCCAAAGCCGCAAGAAGTAGAATAGTATTTAGCATCTATTGGAGAACCATCATAGGTCATAATGATTCCTGTAGTTGAAGCAACTGCTTCAGAAGTTAAATCTAATGGAAGCGTATTATTATAAACTTGACTCATAGTGCTATCATCAACATAAAAGCCTAAGTGAGCAAATCTATTATTAAGCATATCGGATATTGCATAGGTCCTAGCGGCAACTGCTTGGCATTTCAGTGCTTCAAGGCCGCCTTTTGTCGGCATTTCTGATGGCACTACTTTTGAAAGGTAGTTTTCAAGGTTTACTTCATTTATTATAATAATTCCATCATTAGAAGGGTAAAGTTCGATACATTCTTCATAAATTGGAGTGAACTCTGGATATCCTCTTTGGATTTCATTTATTGTAAAAGTGGAATTTTTAAGATATACTCTATTTTTGGTTTTATATTCTTTATCATTAATTGAAATTGAAAGTTCATCTTTTAATAAGGTTACTTGTAGCATATCATCTGAGGAAATATTAATATCTAAATTATCACCGTAACTATACAATTTACAATTAGAAGAGGGCTGAATAGTTAAACCATTATGGTAAATAGATTGGAAGCCTTTTGTGGATATACCAACTCTCATTGTACTGAAATCTAAAGGGTGAACGATAAATGTATCAAGATTATTATTCTCATCTAAATAGATGTCTACATTTTCTTTTCCTACTAAGATATTCTTTTGACTACTTGGTATTATAGTATTATCCTTTTCGCTGTAAATATATAAGTTTTCAGCAAGGTTCATATTACCATATTTTTCGATTTCGTAATAAATTTTATTTTTTAACATAACTCTATTCTTTATTGGATTTTTTACTTTTATTGAATAAATGAAGAACTTATTATATTTACAGTCAATGACATTTGTTTTTGAAATTTGAGGGTTTTTATGTATAAAAGTTGTAAGTGTACCATCGATAAATAAATCCACATTTTTCTCAGAAACATTATAAACTACTGCATTGGTTGTTTCTCTTGGGAAAAATAAATAAGATAGTAAAACAATAAATATAAAAATTATAATTGTATACAATAGCTTTTTCATATGAATCTCCTTTATGTAGACATTTATTAGGTTCTGATTTAAAGTGTTGTTGGCATTTAGACTATTATTTATAAAATAAAGTGCTTTTTTTAATAATAGTGTGAAGAGTGTAATGTGAAGTGTGAAGTTAAGGATGATTTTGCTACGTAAAATCGACTATTTAATTAAAAGATTTCCGAAGAATGAGGAAATCATCCATCATTTCACACTATTAATAATGAAATCTTTTTAACAAAACAATATTTCTAAATAAGCAATTCGTTATAACAGAGCAATAATACTAAATATTAAGGTTTTTCCAGTAGAATACTAAACACTGGATAATGAAAACAACGCTTATTGCTCCAAAAGCTGGATATATGTAACTTATAAGTCTAACAAAACCTATTTGTGATATAGGTATTGCGGCTATAATAATAAGAATAATTGATGCATTATAGGGTACTTTAAATTTAGTATGTATGGTTTTACATATGCTATACACATCTGAAACTTCAGTTGAAAACATTTCTAACCAAATTACACAAAGAAGCATAACTTGTGTAACAAATCCAAATCTATTTGCTATATACAATAGAGGTATATCATACTTGAAAATACTCGGAGTATTTAATAATAACATGAAGTTTAATATTAGAGCTATTATAGTAAGAACTATAGAACCAATCACAACTCCTATTTTAAGGGTATTTTTTTCTTTGAGCTCGTGACTTAAAGGAACTAAAACACCACTACATGAAAGAATATTAAATCCTGCGTAAAGCAAAGCTGATAAAAACCATCTTTTTCCTGTATAAGGAATAGTTTTTATATATGTATAGTTTACTACATCTATTGAGAATAGTAGATATAATATGAAAATAAATACAATAATAAAAATTAAACTAGGGACTATGAATGAATTAATAGTAACTAATCCTTCAGTATCTTGATAGAGAGTAAATATTGTTAATAATGACATAACAATAATTCCTATCCATTTAGAGATTCCGAAATATTGATGTATTAGTGAACCACTTCCAGCGAGTATTATAGATGCTCCAGCTAATAGATAAAATCCCATTATCCATTCTATAATATCACCGAAAAAATTAGGGCTTACTAATTTAATAAATTCATTGTAAGAAGATAAATTATATTTCAGACTAGTATCGACAATGAATTGAGCCATGAAAACGTATATAAAAAAACAAATTATAATTCCTAAGAAACTTTTATAACCGTATTTTGTAAAAAAAATAGTTATTTCTTCGCCAGAAGCAAGACCAGCACCAACTATAGTTCCAATAAAAACAGCAGCTATTTGTAGTGTAGTTTTAATTCTTTTTATCATAAACAATCCCTTCCTTTAAAAAAATAGAATAAATACAAATGCACAATGCACAATGCACAATTAAGGATGAAATTATTTTAGCAAGCTAAAATAATTTCTTTAATTTATAAAAGATTAATTGATTAATTAAATAATTATATTTTTTTTTTAATGAATTTTTCAATTAAATAAAGATTTTCTGACCAAAGGGAAGAAAATAATCCGCAATTGTGCATTGTGCATTGTGAATTGTGCATTGGTTTTATATTGTGCATTGTAAATTGTGCATTGGTTTTATATTGTGCATTGTAAATTGTGCATTGTTTTAATATTATGCATTGTAAATTGTGCATTGGTTTATTAAAGTATATTCTATATATAATAAATAAATTATTATTATATTATAAAATTTTTTCTTTAGTGCAAACTAATCGTATATGAATATAAATTGGATATGGGTGATTATATGAGAAAAATTATAATGTGTTTTTTTATAGCATTCAGTTTAAGTGCAATATTAATTGGATGTGAAAAAGAAAAAGTAGAAGAAGTAAAATTGAAAGATGAATTTGATGTAGAAATAGCAACTGGAGTTGTAGAAGGATATTTGAAAAGTATTAGTGAGAATAACTTTGAAGAAAGTAATAAATACTTGAATGAAAAAATAAAAAGTACAAATTTAAATGAAGAGATAGCAAATATACAATTAAATGGATATAGGCTAGAGGATATAAATGAATCCGATAATAAGGCATATTTTACAGTAAAGGTTACTCAATCGGATAAGGAGAATAGTAGAGCAATGTTATTAAAGTATGTAATACTTGTGATGAAAGAGAATATGGAATACAAAATAGATAATATTGATAGTGCTGTTAGTAGAGAAATATTTATTGATAAGGATAGTATTAGAATGAGATTTGATGATGCTATAGAGACGAGTCTTTTACTAAATATGGATGGAATAAGTAGTTATACTTATCCAAAAGATAACCCAGGTAAACTTGGGATGATAAGTATTCCTAAAACGCAATTTAGTATGCTGTCTCTCGATTACGAAGGAGATATGGTTGCTTTTACTACTATGGATAAGAATGTATATATTGCCATAGCTGCTGTAGATGAAACTGCTAAAACAACAGCAGATGATGAAAAGAAGGAAGATTCAGAAGAAGAAAGTGACAAAGGGCCAAAAGAAAAACCAATAGGAAAAAGAGTAATAACTTGTGATTTATTAATTGATTCTACTGTAGATGATATATGCTTTTCTATGAATGAAAAATTTTTAGCAGTTCAATACATTACTTTGGATAAAAAGAGATGTTTTAGAGTTTATCAAACAGAAGGAGGAGAATTAATAAAACTAAAATTAGAAAATGAATTTCCTCTTAGTAATGTTGATGTAGTATATAATAATTTTGATAAAGACACATTATTGTTTTCAGTTGTACCAAAAGATGAAAGTGAAGCTGCAACGAAATTTAAAGGTAAGTATTCTTTGGATTTAAATACATTTGAGATAAAAAAAGCAGCTTCTTAGTGAGGCTGCTTTTTTATGATTCTTTCTTATAAGAATTCCTTTATTTTTTTTGAATGAGATGGATGTCTTAATTTTCGCAAAGCTTTTGATTCAATTTGTCTAATTCGTTCTCTTGTAAGATTAAATAGAACACCTATTTCTTCTAATGTTCTAGGTTGATCATCATCGAGACCAAATCGTAATCTTAAAATTGTTTCCTCTCTAGGACTTAAAATTGATAATAAAGTATCTATTTCTTTTTTTAAGAGTGTATTCATAACAACTGTTTCTACAGAAGAGTTTTCTTCTGAAGCATTATCTTCATAATAAACTGCTTTTTCTTCGGATACAAACTCTATTATTTCAGACTCCCCTTCTCTATTGCGGTCTTTAATAAAGTCATTTAATGATATTAGATTTTTTAGGTATTTAAAATAATACTTTAGCATAAAATATTGATTCTTTGTAATGCTTAATTCTTCACAAATAGCATCAACTGAATAATTATCGTTGTTCTCTAGCTTTGCAATTTTATTCATTTTTTCTATAATATACATAGGAAAACGTATATCTTGTCCTTTGTTATATATAGCTCTATCAACTACTTCTTGAATCCAGTAGTAAGCATAGGTAGAAAATTTGGTTCCGTAGGTCAAATCATATTTTTCTATAGTGTAGATTAACCCAATGATTCCTTCTTGAACTAAATCTTCATACGATAGGGAACTATTATTAAAATTTTTATAAGCAATCTTTTTAACTAGAGGTAAATTATTTGTTATTAAGTATTCTTTAGCGGTCCTATCGTTTTTTTCTTTATAAATTTTAAATAACTCTTCATTGCTTAAATTTTCATAGTCATATATCTTATTATCCATAATCATCACCTAATAAAAGCTTATTCAATTAATAATTCTTAATTCCAATAATTTGATTCTTCTAGGATAATGGTATTATTATTTTTTATATTTTAAGTATAATATAGGAATGATAAGGCGGATTTATACAATCAAAAGTTAATATTTTGTAAACTAATAGGTTTTTTTGAAACAAATAGGTGATTACCAACGTATATATATATGAATAGTGATTTGGGAAGGTTTGAATAGGGGTATTATTTATAATGAATAAGGGGATGAAAAGATTTTTTATAATTATTATAGTGATACTTTTACTTATAGTTGCAATTATTGTAAAAGAAAATATAAAGAATAGAGAAAAAGATTTAATGAAACTTACACAAAATCAAGAAGAAAAGAATAAAACAAGATTATAAAGAAATAAATGTTGAAAAGATTAATAGTAATAAAGTAATTGTAGAAGTAAAATATAAAAATATTGATAATGTTACTACATTTATTATGCTTAAAAAGGATAATGTATGGAAGTTAAAATGGAAAAGTGTAAAGATATATATAATGAATCTAAAAAACTAAAAGTAAAATTGCTTAATAGGTCACTCGAAGATGGTAGCATAAAAATTTAAAAATATAGAGTGCAGAGTGCAAATTGCACTCTGCACATTAATTAAAAATAAATACCTTATATAAAAACAAACCTTGTTCATATAACTATTTCTTAAAATAGAATCTAAAGAAAGAGAGGTTTATTCTAGAATTCCGAAACTATAAATGGTAGTAGCAGAGTAAGTTTCCCCAGGAGATAATATGTAGGTAGGGAAGTTATCTTGGTTTATGGCATCAGGAAAATGCTGAGTTTCAAGGCAAATAGCTAGATGGTTTTTAGATTCCACTTCTCCTGATAAAATTAATTCATGCCCTAAAGCATTAGCAGTATAAACAACTACACAACTTTGGTCTGTTTGTACACTTAGAGTTCTTCCATTAGTTGGATTAGATAAAAATATTTTTTCATTATCTTCTTCTTTGTTAAGAACGAATGGATGATCATACCCACCAGCGAAATTTATTTGGTCGTAATCTTCAGAGATGTCTAAACCAACTTTTTTACTAGTTCTAAAATCAAAAGGAGTATTTTCAACTTCTTTAATTTCACCAGTAGGAGCAGCTTTATCATCTATACAGCAGAAGTTACTTGCTGGTAGAGTTAGATTATGGTTTAATACATCATCTTTAAGGTTCCCTGAAAGATTGAAATAACTATGATTAGTTAAATTTAATATTGTTTTTTCATCAGAAGTTGCTTGATATGAAATTTGTAAATTATTTTCATTGTCAAAAGTGTAAGTTGCTTTTACATCTAAGTTGCCAGGGAACCCTGATTCTCCCCTTGGACTTAAATAGGTTAGTTGTAAAGAGGAAGAGTATTCATTTTCTATTTCATCTACATTCCAAACTACTTTGTTAAAGCTAGAAGGCCCACCATGCAAATTACAATTAAAATTGTTTTTTTCAAGAAGATATACTGTTTCATCAATTTGAAAAGCTCCGTCAGTTATTCTTCCTGCATGCCTGCCTATTAATGCACCGAAGTATGGAATATTATCAATGTAATTTTCCATGTTATCAAAACTTATAACAACATTTTCTAAGGTGCCATTTTTATCAGGTACAACGATATCTGTTATTATACCACCATAGTTTAATATACCTATATAGGCACCTGATTCATTAATTAATTTATACTTAAAAATAGTGTCACCGTCATTGGTTGAACCAAAAAATTCTTTTACTATTTGCATATAGTATCGCTCCTTTATTCTTTATCAATTTGTTTTGAAATTCCCAATTGTTAAAAAGAATTTCGTGTTTATAATTAATTATTTATGTTTAATTTCTGATTATATTATAAATAATAACCCTTTAGAATTATTATATAACAAATTTTGTGATTTTAAAAATAAATAAAAAAGTCATAATCAATATATTAATTATGACTTATAAGTATTTAAAACAAAATTATGTTTTAAGGAGATAATTCTTAGTTAGGTTATCTTATTCAATTTATTTCAGTTTATTATCTTTAGTTTTAGGAGTTTCTTTTGAGTGATTTGATTTTTCAGTATTAGTTTTAGTAGTATTACTTTTTTTAGCATTGCTATTAGTATTATTATCATCAGTTGAAATATTATTGGTTGAAGTATCATTGCTTAGATTTTCATTTGGTTTCTTATCTGTATTTTTATTATGAGTGTTATCATTAATATTATTTTGGATATCTTGATTTTTTGATTCTTTATTTGTTTGGTTGTTATTAGTTTTTATTTTATCTGTTTGATTACTTTCTTTTTTTTCGTCATTAATATTTTTTGTTTCTTTATCTTTATTTTGAGTATTTTCTTTTAGTGTATTTATATTTTGCTTATATTTTTGATTTTCATTATTTACATTAGAGTTTTTCATTTGGTCAGTATCTTTAGTGTTAGATTCACTATTTATGATATTTTTATTATTAATTAGGATGTTTTGTAGTTTTTCTTTCATATCAGAATTTTGATTATCTTCTAGTCTGATAGTAATCTTCAAATTATCCTCAGATTTATTGATGTTGTTATTAGTTTCGAGTATTCTTCCTAAACCGTCTTCGATATTACTGTATTTAATATCAATAGAGTTAAGGATTTCTGTACTTTCTTTATTAGTTCCCTCTACAGAGATAATTCTATCCCATTTATTAATTTCTATTTTAGCATCTAATGAACCTTTTAATAAAATTGTGGAAGTAGGAGTGTAATAAGCATATGCTTCTGTACTAATTAGTAAAATAAAAAGTAAAGAAGCAGCAGTAGTTACAATTCTTTGCCATATTGAATTATCTATGACTTTCCCGCTATAAATGCTTCCTATACTTAAAGGGGATTTATCTTTTTTAACTTCTACAAATTCTCCAGTATTAGTGATTATTATGATTTTATTCTTTTTTA